>JACIXC010000023.1 GCA_014360655.1 Actinomycetota bacterium
ACGCTGGAGGAAGAAAGGCGGATGCCGTAGTCCCTCTTGAGGATCACCGCTATCTTGTGCTTGGACCAGGCGGGGTGCTCTCTCCTTAAGTCGCAGATGAGCTGGATCGTCTGCCAGGGGATCTCCGAGACCCTTTTCCTTTTCGGGGTGCGGGGGAGGTCCTCCAGTCCCCTGAGCCCCCGTTTCAGGTACCTCTTCAGCCACTTGTAGAAGGTGGTGGGGGAGATGGCGAAGTGGCGGCAGGTCATCCTGGCATTTCCGCAGCTGCGAAAGTGCTCTATCCAGCGCAGCCTCCTTCTGGCCTCCCTGGAGAGGACCTCGCCCATCATTCTCTCCAACTCCCATTGATGGGGAAGCCTGGTGTGGTAGATACTAGTAGTGGTTCCAACTGAACCCTTCATTTGGACACCTCCTTGCTCTGCTTCTTTTTTACACAAAGCAAGTATAGGGGGTGTCCACCATGTTTCTGAACCCGGGCACTCGCCGCGCTTCTTCAACCCTGAAACCGCATGCCGAAGCGATGAAGGAGGATGTTCTACGTTTTTAGAGCCGAAATCCGGCGCGATGCTCTTCGGCATAAACGCTCGCCCCTCCCCCACCGTTAGATCCGCTGCTTTGACAGGACCCCGTCCAATGGGGGTGGCGTTTGATCACTGGGGGTCATGCGCTCGGTCCGATTTCCGTTCTCGCACCCACGCTCGCTTGCCGTTGCCGGCCGGTTACCTCAAGGTCTCCCCCCGCTCGCCGGTAAAAGCCGCATGTCTTCACCCCCGCATCGCATTGTCGTATAACCGTTCACGCGCCCTGAAGCCCCGTAAACCCCCGTAACTGGCCATTTGCCGGATTTTCGCCAAATAATAGCCCGTGCACCGATATGGGAACCGTAAGGAGTGCATACGCCCACCCCATGGCTTCACCGCCGGGCGGGGACGCAGCAAGCGGCTCCCGCGGGTGACGCTTAAGGGGCTCGGGCCCTTGAAAAAACGCGGCGGGCAGAAAGGACTTGCCTGTGGAAAAGGATAACGTGACGTCGCAGCAGATCCGCGCCGGCAGGAATGCGTGAGAGGGAATATGAAAACCGGGGTGCTGATGCGCCTGGGGATCCGCGTTTCGCTCTGCCTTGTCCTGGCACTGGCCGCCTTCGCCACGGGAAGGGGCCAGGCGCTGGCGGACGCGGCTGACCTCATAGAGTATTCCCCCAACCCCATCTACGATCCGGCCGGCCACCGTGCCTATTACCCCAGCGTGATCTACGACCCCGCCGGGTTCTCAGGCCACGGGGCATCCTGTTACTACAAGATGTGGTACGGGGGCTACGGGAGCGAGCCGGGTGCCGCGCACAACGAGGCGGTGACCTATTCCGACGACGGCAAGAGCTGGAGCGCCCCGGTAGAGCTGCAGGGCATCCAATCCGGCGGATATCACGCCAAGGTGGTCTACGTTCCGGAGGGATACGGCGCGGGTCCCTATTATTACAAGATATGGTACTGGACGGGGGTCATGGATTACAGGATAGAAAACATGCGCACCGCGGATTCCGCGGACGGGGTGAACTGGGTCAACGACCAGGCGGTCTCCCAGAACCCGTCCCACCCGCTGGTCACCGGGACCTGGCCGGACTGGAACAGAGGCACTTACGGCCCGGTGTCCGTCCTCTACAACCCCGGCGCCTCCAACAGCGGGGGGAACCCCTTCGACTACTCCTTCACCATGTACTTCGACGGCACCACCGGCGGGGTGCAGGTCATAGGCCTAGCCTACAGCGCCGACGGCAACTACTGGACGCGTTACGGCGATGCCCCCGTTTTGGGGCTGGGGGCGCCGGGGGAATGGGACAGCAACTATGTGACCAGCGGGGAGGTGCTGAGGGACGGCTCCGGACAGTGGCACCTCTGGTATTCGGGGGGAGTATCCGCGGCCCACGAGGGCATCGGCCATGCCGTCTCCGCGGACGGCATCACCTGGACGAAGGACGCCGCGAATCCCATCTTCCACGTCAGCGACGGTGTCCCCTGGCGCAACGTGCGTACCTACACTCCCAGCGTGCTCTACAGCCCGACCGGCTTCGACGGGCACGGCGATGCCGCCAGCTTCAAGATGTGGTTCAACGGCAGGACGAACACCCCAGTGGAAAATTATGCCATCGGCTACGCCTTCTCCCCGTATGCCCAACTGGTCCTGGATAAGACCGCATCTCCCCCGGGGGCGGTAAACCGCGGCTCGGTCATCACCTACACGCTGAGGCTGCGCAACGACGGGTATCTCTCCTCCACGGGAACGGCCATCACGGACGGGCCACCGGGATATACCAGCTACGTTTCAGGCAGCACCACCCTCAACGGAACGCCGGTGCCCGACATAGGCGGCGCCTCGCCCCTGGTCTCCGGCATGGCGGTCAACTCTCCCGGTGAGCCACCCGGCATCATCGCCCCCGGGGAAGAGGCGGTGGCCACCCTCACCGTGCAGGTGGGGGACGACCTTCCCCTGGGGGCCTCCGTGCGCAACGTGGCGCGGGCCACGGCGGACGGCCTGGAGACCGTGGAGGCCTCCTGCGTGAACACCTCCTCCTCGCAGCTCCCCACCACCTGGTATTTCGCGGAGGGGAGCACCCAGCCGGGCTTCGACGAGTACCTGCTCCTGAGCAACATGGAGGGAGACGCGGTGCAGGCGAGCGTGACCTTCCTCAACGAGGGCGGCCGTGAAAGTTCGTTCCCTGTCGAGGTACCCGCCCACAGCCGCGTCACCGTCTACGCGAACTCCCTCGTGCCCGGGGAGAGCGGGGTGGCCGCCATCGTGCAGGGGAACGGCGGCTTCGTATGCGAGCGTGCCCTCTATTACCGGCACCGGGGTATCCTGGGTGGAGACGCGGCCCTGGGGGTTAACGCCCCTTCGCTGGACCTCTTCTTCGCGGAGGGCTTCACGGGCACTCCCGGGAGTCCCTTCGAGGAGTGGATCTGCCTCCTCAATCCCGACACCTCCCCAGCCGAGGTGACCGTTGATTACCTCTTCCCGGGAGGGGCTCACACCTCCCGCACCTACCACGTGCCGGGGCGCCGCCGCGCGAGCATCTCCGTGGACGCGGAGCTCAGCGAGGGGAAGGAGGTCAGCGCCCACCTGCGCAGCGACCGCGCCGTGGTGGCGGAAAGGGCCATGTACTTCCGCTACAACAACGTCTGGGACGGAGGGCATACGGGCAAGGCGGCCACGGGCGCCCGCACCGACTGGTACCTAGCGGAGGGCTACACGGGTTGGGCGGGAAGCCGCTTCGATACCTGGATCCTCGTTTCCAACCAGGAAAGCCGGGAAACCTCGGTGTCGGTCACCTACATGTTCCCGGACGGGAGCACCAGGGAGGTGCGCCACTCCGTGCCCTCCATGGGAAGGCTGACCATCAGCGCGGACAAGGACGTGGGCGAGGAGAAGATGATCAGCGCGCACGTGCACGCTGACCTACCCGTGGTGGTCGAGAGGGCCATGTACTTCGACTACCGGAACACCTGGAGGGGAGGGCATAACAGCTTAGCGGCCGCCGCTCCCGCCCAGGAGTTCTATTTCGCCGAAGGATATACGGGAAACCCCGGCTCGCTCTTCCAGACCTGGCTCCTCATCCAGAACACCGCGGCAGGGAGAAAACCCGTGCGCGTGGAGTACGTCCTGCGGGGAGGGGGGGTCATCCCCCAGGACCTGGTACTGGAGCCCCACTCCCGCAACACCGTCTATGCCAACGATTTCCTTAGAACGCCCTCCCTGGAGTTCTCCATCCGCGTCACCTGCCTGGACGGCAGCCCCTCCATACTGGCCGAGAGGGCCATGTATTTCGATTACGGGGGGCCCATGGGCCGCAGCCAGGGGGGCCACAACATCGTCGGCTACTGAGAACGGGAACGGTCGGGCGCGCACGGAGCCGGGCAGCCGGTGGCGACCGTGAACGGAGTCACATGCTCGTCCGTGCTTTTCGGTTTACGGCTGCAGGGTCATCCCCCCGCCGTTGCCTGCTCGGACTAAAGCTCCAGGGGCTCCCGCATGGCGTCTCCGCGGTAGAGGCGCACCCCCCTATCCGCGATCATGCGCAGGAACTCGTCCGGGGGGTAGCAGGCTTCGGGGGCGGTGACCCCCTTCACCTCCACCCTGCCCCTTCCCAACAGCAGCACCCCCACCGCCGCTGGTATGCCGGTGAGGACGTCCATGTGGGCGGCGGCGCCGTAGGCGATGTGCGTCCAGCGCCCGTCTTTCTTCCCCGTGACGTCCACCCGGCAGGCGGAGCAGGTTTCCGGCGGCTTTCCTATGTTTTCCAGGTAGGGCAGGACGGCGTTGAAGGCGTTGCCCAAGATGTCCTTCTTTCGCACCGTGTCGGTGAGGCGCAATCTGACCAGGAGGTTGCTCAGGCCGACCAGGTAACCCTCCACCAGCCCCCCCTTCAGGGTCACGGTGCGCGCGTTGATGAAGCGCGGCATGGTGATGGGTTCCGGGTGGCCGGCGTGGAAGACGTCGATCTCCCCCACGGGCTCCGGGAAGCGCACCCTCTCCAGCCCAGAACCGGCAGGCACGCGGACGATGCGCCCGTCCATGAAGCTGGGTATCATGCCGGTCACGGCGTGCAGGTAATGCAGGGTCACCGCCTTCCCGGCCGTGTCCGACGCATGGCAACCCCAGGAAATCGCCACCTCGTCCACCTCGTCGAGCTCGTCCGCCGCCTTGCGGGCCAGTACGTTGGTGATGCCGGGGGTCCACCCCACTCCCGTGACCGCCGTGATCCCCGCCTCCCGCGCGGCGCCGTCCAGCGAGAGGGCTTCCTCCGCGGCGTCGTAGTCGTCGCAGATGCTCACGTAGCCGGTCCCCGCCTCGACGCAGGCACGGATCATCTTTGCCTCGTACTTGTAGAAAGGACCCACCGTCCCCAGGGCCACGTCGTAACCGCGCACCTGCTCCACCAGGTCCGCGTGCCGGTTGGCGTCCACCTGCACGGCCCGGCACTTATCCCCCAGCTCCCGGGCCAGCTTCTCCGCTTCCGCCAGGTTGTAGTCGGCGATGACCAGCTCCTCCACCTCCGGCTCCGCCGCCAGGTCCCTCACCGCGGTGCGCCCCATGGCCCCCGCTCCTCCCAGCGCGATCACCTTCATCTTCTCCCTCCTTCACTCGACACGCGGCTTATTCCCGCTACCATCCTTTCCGGCTCTCGTCCCGGCTCCCCTTCCGGTTCCCGCTCCGACTCTCGTCCCGGCTCCCCCTCTGGAATGTTCTCAACGCCCGCCATCTCCCCGGGGTCACGGCATTTCTTGCCTTTTATCCCCGCGTCCCTTCTCTTCCCCAGCCCTACCCCGAACCTCGCCGGTCTCCCGGGCGCAGGCCCTCAAAAAGGTTCTCCAGCACGACATGCAGGCTTTCCCGCAGGTCGAAGTCCTCGTTCTCCAGCCACTCCAGTTCCAGGCCTTCCGTTATCCCCAGGATGATCAGCGCCGCCCTGTCGGGATCGATGCCCGCGATCTCCCCATCCTCAAGGGCCCTTCGGACCATGGCGGAAAGGTGCGTCCGCATCTCCTGGTAATAACTGGTCACCGCCCTCACGTACTCCTGGTTGAAGATGTAGTGCCTGTCGGCGCGGAATTTCCACAGCAGCCGGCAGTGTTCCTTCTCCTGCGCGTAAAGGTCGGCTGCCGCATCCACGAGCCTGCGCATCTTCTCGTGGAAGGGTCCCTCCCTGCCTTGCTCTTCCCTTATCAGCGCGAGAAAGGCGTCGAGCATGTCCTCGACCAGGGCGAAGGCCAGTTCCTCCTTTGACCTCCAATACCAATATATGGTACCCTTTCCGAGCCCTGCCTCCTCGGCGATGTCCGCTATGGTGGTATGGTGAAAGCCACGCCGCGAAAAGAGCCTGAGAGCCGCCTGTTTTATCTGTTTTTCCCGTTCCCCCTTAAGCGGGTTTTCCCGCCTTGCCACGGCGATCCCCCTCTCCCCGACCGTGCCGGAGCCTGGGTGGCCGGCGCCTTCCGTCGCGTGGTATTTATCGACCGACCATCCGGTCGATATAATCGGATTGTACACGGCGCCGGTTCCGCCGTCAAGGGAGCGTGTTTTTTTCAACCCTGACAGCGCCGACATGAAGGCGCAGCGTCCTGGCTTGCGGGCTTATCCCGGAGGGCGAGCATGTCCCCTTTTCGGCAGCTCCCGCCGCCGATCCTCCCCTGGAAGGGGACCACTCCACGCGAAGGATGCCCGGCGCTCCCGTTCTCAGCAGCTCCCGCCGCCGATCCTCCCCTGGAAGAGGAAATAGTAGGCCCCCTCCACCACCAGGCGCACTCCCTCCGGCGCCTGCACCTCGGCGCTGACTCCCTGCCCGGACAGGAGGTCGTTCTCCTTCACCGTGAAGCGGGAATGCGGCCCCACGCGATAGTCCCGCACCACAACGCTCCCGCCCTCGCCGTAGAGAGTGATCCTGACGGTCACCTCCACGTCCTCCAGGTTATCGACCAGGAGCCAGCTCTCGAACCCGGGGCCGGTATATCCCTCGGCGAGATACCACCGGGAGTCGGGTGCCGCCGCGCCGGCGGCCACATGCCCGCCGTCGACACTTCCCATGCTCCCCGTGTAGCGGAAGTACATCGCCCGCTCCGCTACCACCCCCGGGGCGGCTGCGGAGACGGAGGTGGACACCTCGGTCTCCTCCAGCCCGGGTATCTCGTCCACGTGGAGGGTGGCCCGGGAGCGGGGCTGCAGGGTGGCCTCGCGGCGGATGATGCATCCGTCGCGGCGATGGAAGGATACGTCGGCCGTCACCGTTACGCCGGAGGGATTGGAGAGGAGTAACCACTGGTCGAATTCGCCACCGGTATATCCCTCGGCGAAGTACCAACCCTGCGAGGTTGCCGCCGCCCCCGCTGCCACCGAACCTCCCTTCCTGCCCCGGCTATCGAAGTACATGGCCCTTTCGGCCACCACGGGCACGTCGCTCTGGAGGGAAGTGGAGAACTCCACGCCGGGCACCACGTCGTTCAACCTCATGGTGCGGCGGGTACGGGGAGGGACAGCGATCTCCAGTACCTTCACGTCCCGGGGCAGGAGTAGCTCCACGCGCACCCGAGCCTCCCGGTATTCCGGGTTGAGCATCACGAGGTAGGTGTCGAAGCCGGGGTCGGTGTAGCCCTCGGCGAAGTACCATTGCCGGGAGGCGCGCGAGGCTGCGCAGGTGTGGCCGTCCCTTATGCCGCGGTAATCGAAGTACATGGAACGCTGCACGCGGACGGGTGAGCCCGGGGGCAGGGATATCCTGGCGGCCACGTCTCCCGGCGGCACCAGCTCGTTCACGTGGAAGGTGATGCGCGCGTGAGAGGGGATCACCGTGCCCCGGGAATAGAGGGGTCCCTGCGGCCCGAAGAGGTCCAACCGCATCTCGCATGCATCATCCGCCGGGTTCACCGCGGCTATGTAGGTATCGAAACCGGGTCCCGTGTAACCTTCGGCCAGGTACCAGCCTTCCCCGGACGTTCCGTCGCCCCCTCCGGCGCCCGTGTCCCCTCCGCTCACCCCCAATGCCCCGTCCACCTGGAGCAGGCCCCACCCGGTAGCATCGTCGCGGCCCGGCGCCCCCAGGTCGCGAGCGCCGGAAAGAAGCCTCCCCTCCACCTCTTGCGGCGTGAGCGGTCCACGCGCGGAGAGCAGGAGCGCCGCGGCGCCGGAAACCTGCGGCGACGCCGCCGACGTGCCGCTCATGGAAACATATCCTCCCCCAGGTTGAATGGAAAAGACGGAGACGCCGGGCGCCACGATGTCCAGGCCATCCCCCCGGTTGGAGAAGGAAGCCGGGAGGTCGTTGCGGTCGCTGGCCCCCACGCCGATCACCCCGGAGCAGGCCGCGGGATAGTCAAGCTTGTTCGCGGCCTCGTTCCCCGCCGCGGCCACCGGCAGCGCGCCCCGGGAACGCGCGTGGTCCACAGCCTCCTGCAGGGCACGCGAAAAGTTCGCCCCTCCCAGGCTGAGGTTGATGACCACGGCCCCGTGGTCGGCGGCGTACCGGATACCGGCCGCCACGTCGCTGTAGTAACCCTGCCCGTTCTCGTCCAGGACCCTCACGGGAAGAATCCGTACCCGCCAGGCCACGCCGGCCACGCCCACGCCGTTGTCGCCTGCCGCAGCCACGATCCCCGCCACCCATGTCCCATGCCCGTTCTCGTCGTACGGGTCATCGTCATCGTCGACGAAATCATGGCCGGGAAGGACCCTTCCCGCGAGCTCCGGGTGGGAAGGATCCACGCCCGTGTCCACGACCGCCACCGTTACTCCCGCGTCGCCCCGGCTCACATCCCATGCCCTCTCGGCTCCTATGCGGGGAAGGTGCCACTGCCGCGCATAATAGGGGTCGCCGGATGCGACATCCACGCTCACCACCGCGTCTTCCTCCACGTAACGCACGCCAGGAAGGGATTCCAGGGCCTCCTTCGCCCGGGAGAAGGAAACGCCCGGCGGGAGCTCGACCGACTGCAAACCAGGCGCCTTCCAGCGGCCTCCGGCCGTTTCCTCGGCCAGGCCGGGGCAGTCCCGCAACGCCTTCACGGCCGTCCCCCGCGCGGTGATAAGCGAGTAGAGTGCCTGCGCGGAGACACCTTCCTCCCAGGCCACGAGCACCCGCCCCGCTTCCCGCTCACCCTCACCTTCCAATCCCTGCTCTTGTGATGCGCCCGCAGACATGGAAAAAGCCGGGAACACGAAAAGGGCGGGAACAAGAACGGCCATGGCAGACGTCAACCTTAAGAAAGCCCTAATGCCCTTCCTGATCCCCTTCCTGGCGGCCATGAGCATCCCTCCTGTCTCTCTTATTGGCTCGTGCGAGATGGTTTGGGATGACATCGCTCTCCGGCGGGATTTATGCGTTACCAACGGCTGACGGCACCGTTAAAGCCGCCGCTCGGTCCGGCACCGGAACCCTTCCTTGGATCTCCCGGCCATCAACTGTTTTTGAGAAAGGAATGCGGCGCCGAGCGAGACCGTTACCCGGCGGCCCGGCCGCCGGAAGAAGGATGGGGAAAGGTCAGGGGAGGGGCGAAGGCCCCTCCCCTGGTCATACTCAAATGCTTGAGGCGAGCCGCGACCCGTTCAGCCCAGGAGATGCCGGGCTATCACCACGCGCTGCACCTGGTTGGTGCCCTCGTAGATCTGGGTGATCTTGGCGTCGCGCATCATGCGCTCCAGCGGGTACTCGACCATGTACCCATAGCCGCCCAGCACCTGCACCGCGTCCACGGTCACCTTCATGGCCACGTCGCTGGCGAAGCACTTGGCCATGGCCGAGACCGCCGAGGCCTCGCGTCCCGCCCTCTCCACCAGGGCGGCGGAATAATAGACCAGCTGGCGCGCCGCCTCGATCTGCATGGCCATGTCGGCGAGCATGAACTGTATGCCTTGCAGGCGTGCTATGGGGCCGCCGAACTGCACCCGCTCCTTGGCGTAGGAGACCGCGTGGTCGAGGGCTCCCTGGGCTATCCCCACCGCCTGGGCCCCTATGGTGGGACGGGTGCGGTCCAGGGTCATCATGGCTATCTTGAAGCCCTCGCCCTCCTTGCCCAGCAGGTTCTCCGCCGGCACCTCCATGTCGGTGAAGACGAGCTCGGTTGTCTGGGAACCGCGGATGCCCATCTTGTGCTCGATCTTGCCCACCTCGAAGCCCGGGAAGTCCTTCTCCACGATGAAGGCGGAGATGCCCTTGACGCCGGAACTCTCGTCCGTCTTGGCGAAGATGGAATAGGTGTCGGCGATGCCCCCGTTGGTGATGAAGCATTTCTGGCCGTTGATCACGTAGACATCGCCCTTGCGTACCGCGCGGGTGGACATGGCGGCCGCGTCCGAGCCGGCGCCGGGCTCGGTGAGCCCGAAGGCGCACTGCTTCTCCCCGCGGGCCAGGGGAGGGATATACTTCCTCAGCTGCTCCTCGTTACCCGCCAGCATGATGGGGGTGGAGCCCAGCTTGTTGACGCCGAGGATGAGGCTGGTGTTGGTGCACACCCGCGCCAGCTCCTCGATGGCGATGCAGACGCTCAAGAGGTCGGCACCCGCACCGTCGTATTCCTCCGGGAAGCAGAGGGCCAGGAGGTCATTGTCCCGCAGCAGCTCGAACATGTCCCAGGGATACTCCCCCTTGGCGTCTATCTCCGCCGCGCGCGGCTCGACCTTTTCCTTGGCCAGCTGACGAACCGTCTGCTGCAACATTTTCTGTTCTTCGGTCAGCTCGTACATGGCATTTCCTCCTCTTTCAAGAAACCGCCTCTCCAAGTTTCGACGTCCGCATCATCCCGCATTATATAACAATCTTCCCTTTGCCATCGCCCCGTTGCGCGTTCCCGCGGCGCCATGCGGGCCGCCGCGGGCGCTCCCCGTAGATCCGCGGCATCTACAGCCCCAGCTCGCGGGAGATGACCATCCTCTGTACCTCCGAGGTGCCCTCCCCTATCTCCAGCACCTTGGCGTCGCGGAAGTAGCGGGACACGGGGTACTCCTCCATGAACCCGTAGCCCCCGAAGATGCGCACCGCGGTGCCCGCGACGCGGTTGCACATCTCCGAGGCGTAGAGCTTGGCCATGGACGCCTCCTTGCCGTGGGGCAACCCGGCATCGCGCATGGCCGCCGCCTTGTAGGTGATGTTGCGGGCCAGCTCGATCTCCATGGCCATGTCCGCCAACATGAACTGCACGGCCTGGAATCTTCCTATTGGCTGGCCGAACTGCACCCTCTCCTTCGCGTAGCGGAGGGACTCCTCGAACGCCCCCTGCGCCGTGCCCACCGCCAGGGCGGCCAGGGCAACGCGTCCGCCGTCCAGGCAATCCAGGAACTGCCTGAATCCTTCTCCCCGCCTGCCTATCAGGTTTTTCTCGGGAACGCGGCAATCCACGAAGTTGAGCTCGCGCGTGTCGGAGGCGTGCCAGCCCATCTTCCTGTACCTGGGAGCGATGTTGTATCCCGGGGTCCCACGGGGGATGAAGATATTGGATATCTCTTTCCTTCCGTTGGGCCGTATCCCGGTGACCGCCGTGATGGTGACCACGCCGCTCATCTCCGTGCCCGGGTTGGTGATGAAACACTTGGTGCCGTTTATCACCCACTCCCCGCTTTCGAGCCGCGCGGTCGTCCTGGTGTTGCCGGCATCGGAACCGGCCTCGGGCTCGGTCAGCCCGAAGGCCGCGAGCATCTCGCCCTTCGCCAGGGGGACCAGCCACTCCCGTTTCTGCTCCTCCGTTCCGTAATAATAGAAAGGCGCGGAGCCGAGGGAGATGTGCGCCTCCACGGTGATCGCGCAGGAACCGTCCACGCGGGCCAGTTCCTCCACCGCCACGGCATAGGCGAGGTAATCGCCTCCCGCCCCCCCGTATTCCTCCGGCCACGGTATGCCCAGCAGGCCGAGCTCGCCCATCTTGCGTACGATGTCATATGGGAATTCGCCTGTTTCCCAGAGGTGGTCTACGTGGGGACGTATCTCCCGTTCGGCGAAGTCCCTCACCGTGCCGCGGAACAGCTTCTTCTCCTCGTCCAGGTCGAACAGCAACTCCCTCACCTGCCTCATCACGAACTCCCTGCCTCATCTCATGCGCAGGTCCGCCTCAGTCCTTTCCGGGAAGTGACCGGACCCCGTGCGGGGCACTTCCCTTTCCGGCGCACGTATCACAAGGACGACGACGCCACCACAGGATTATATATTAAGTGATACTTGTTATTCAAAGCAGCGAAGGGCCGCGAAACGCCCCGCCGTCCCCTCCCCGCATCCCAAGCCCGACGAGCCCGGGTGACCACGGGGTCGGCTGCCGCGAGGTCTCATCTCCCGGTTCACCGGCCCACGGGAAGGGCGCGCGGCGCCGGGCGAGCGCGTTAACCCGGTGCCCGGCCTTCCTCGCCTTCCAGCCAGGCGCCGCGCAGGGCCACCCCCAGGAGGCGCGGGTCGTCGTTGATGCCTTTCTCGCAGGGCACGAAACAGCCGCTCTTCACGTGCAGGGTTATGGAGAGGGGGAAGCGGCGGTTGCCGCGACGGGGCAAGCGCAGCCGGTGCGGCTTAAAATCCCTCTCCTCGATGCGTATGCTCCCCAGCCGCCTGCACCCGGCCCGGACCTCCACCTCCACGGGCTCGTAGCGGGGATTGGGGTGAAAGGTGCCCGCTTCCAGTACCAGCCATCCCGCGTCCGCGGCAGGGGGCAACAGGATGCGCGCGCGCGGCCCTGACCAGCGGAAGGGGACCTCCTCGCAGCTCGGCGGGTACCACCCCGGTCCCCAGCAGCCCTCCTCCCCCGCCCGCGCCGCCTCGGGCAGGCGCCGCATGCCCATGCGCCCGAGCAGGTATTGCAAGCGGTCGGGCGCCGCCGGGCGCACGGGCCTCCCGGCCATGAAAGCCCGTGCTCCTTCCAAGGCGCCGCGCGGCAGGGCGAGAGCGAGCTGCGAGGCGTAGAGCAGGGAGGCGCGCGCCAGGCCCCCGGGGAGGGCGGCCCTGCCTTCCTGCGCGAGGGCGGCGCGCACGTGGAGGGAAGCCTCCTCGCCCACCCTGACCTCCATCACGCGGAACCCTTCCCTCATCAGAACCGCCAGCCACGACCAGAGGGGATAGGCGCCCTCGTGCGCTCCCCTCCTCTCTTCCTCCGTCCTCCTGCGCAAGGGGAGGTAGAGGGGCTCGTTGGCGGCCAGGAGGAGCCCCCCGGGCCTGAGCACCCTCGCCGCTTCGCGCAGCAACGCCGGTAGGTCGGGGGAATGGTGCAGGGTGGCCGTGGCCACGACCGCGTCGAAGGCGGCGTCCCGGAAGGGAAGGCGGTGCATGTCGCAGAGCACCCGTTCGAAGCGCACGCCCTCTTCATGGTAATACCTGCCACATGCAAGCCCCATGACCGGGTCGTCCAGTATATCCACCGCCACCACGCAGGCCCCCTCGCGCGCCAGGTGGGCGGAGAGCCAGCACCTCCCGGCGCCCAGCTCGATCACCCGCTTGCCATTCCAGTCGATGCTTGCGCAGAGGGAAAAGGCTTCCCGCCCGTGGCGGCGCCAGGTCTCACGCTCCTTTCCTTCCCCTTCCCCTTCCAGCATGGGCAGCGCGAGGACGGACCTCCTGGCCTTCTCCCTCTCCTCTTCCGTCGTCGGCAGGGGAGGCATGAGGGACTCCCAGGCCCCTCTCTCCCGGCGCGCCTCCGGCGAGAGGTCCGCCAGGAAGTCGAGCATGCCGTCCCTCAACGGGTAAGCGCGGCCGCAACCGGAGCAGGTGAACATCGCCGCCTCTTCCCCCGCTCCCGCGGGAGCGGCCTGGACGCGGCGCAGGTCCTCCGCGCCGCATGACGTGCATCTCAAGAGGGAAGCTATCTCTTCGTCCATCCTCGAACACCGGGGGCGCTACCCCGACCCGCCACGCCTTTCCATGCTCAAGCGGCGGACGCACCACGCCTTTCCATACTCGAACACCGGTGCGCAACCGCGACCCGCCACGCCGCAGTAAAAGAGGGGAGGGCTTCCCCTCCCCTCGCCTCCATCTTCATCATGCTGGCTCGAACCACATGAGGAGCATGGGATGAGACACCTTCTCCGTGGCGTAGGCCACCTTCACCGGCATGCCCACCCTCACCTTCTCCAGTTCACCGTAATTTCGCAACTGGTGGGTGAAGAGGGTGTCCGCGCCGTCCAGCTTGACCATGGCCAGGATGTAAGGAGTTTCCACCTTCATGAAGGCCGGGACGAAATAGGAGACGGAAAAACTCTCGAGTGTCCCCGTTCCCGGCAATTCCTTCCAGGCGGTGACGTGTAGGCAGTCGGGACACAAAGGCCGCGGGATGGCCCAGACCTTGCCGCAGTTGCCGCACTCCGTGGCCAGGAACCTTCCGTTGGCGAGCTCGATGAAGAACTTGGAATACTTCCCGAGGACGTGGCGGTAGCTGAACTCCATCTTCAGCTCCACGCGCATTATCTCGCGAAAGTCCTTCCAGGGATCGCCCTGCGGATGGTCGAAGGGCATGGGGTCCTCGGCGGTGAAGACCTCCAGCAGGTTTTCCACGAGTTCGAGACCCATCCTCAGTCCCTCCTTTCGAAGATGTTGACCACGCAGAAGGTGCCGGTTCCGCCGTGGGAATCCATGCCCCCCCGCCTGGCGTTCAGCTCCACCTGTCGCCTGGGGTGAGCCTCCTGGCGCAGTTGACGCAGGATCTCCACGCCCTGCGCGATGCCCGTGGCCCCCACGGGATGCCCGAAGCCGATGAGGCCTCCCGAGGTGTTGGTGGGCAGCTCGCCGCCCAGGTCGAAGACACCCCTTTCCGCCAGGGCCCCGCTCTCCCCCTCCTTGCAGAAACCGAGGTCCTCGTAGCTCACCAGCTCCACCCCGGAATAGGCATCGTGCACCTCGAAGCAGTCAAAGTCCTCGCGGGGATTCTTCACCCCCGCCATCCGGTAAGCCTGCTCCGCCGCCATCCGCTTGCCCCGGAAGTGGGTTATGCCCGGATAGGGGAAGGGACGGTCCGCCATGCGCATGAAATCCGTTCCGCACCCCGTTCCCGTCATCTCTATGGTCGGCTTCTTCTCCCATGTCGCGCAGTGTTTCTTCGCCCACTCCTCGGTGGCGAATATGAGACAAGCCGCCCCGTCGGAGAGCAGGCAGTTGTCCAGCAGCTTGTAGGGGTAGGTGATCATGCGGGACTTCATCACGTCCTCGACGGTGATGTCCATGGGGTAGTGCGCCTTGGGGTTGTACATGGCGTTGCGGTGGTTCTTCACGCTCACCAGCGCGAACTGTTCCTCTTTTGTGCCATATTTTTCCATATGGGCCACCATCATCATGGCGTAGTAGGCGATGTAGAACCCCGCCACCTGCACCTCCCAGTCGGTGTCCGAGGCCAGGGCGATGAACTGCTGGGCCACGTCCGAGGGCACGTGCCTTCCCATGTTCTCGGCACCGAAGACGATCATGGAGTCACAGAGGCCTGACATGATGTAGGCGTAGGCGTTGCGGATGGCCAGCCCTCCCGTGGCGCCGCCCCCCTCCACGCGCACGTTGGGCTTGGGGCACATGCCTATGTTGTCGTGGAAGATGGCGCCGCCCTTCAGCTGCTTGTCGAAGTGGTCGCTGAAATAGCTGGTGGTGCTGTGCTCGATGTCCTCGATCCTCACTCCCGCGTCGTCGAGGGCTTCCAGGACCGCCTCGTTTATCCAGTCCCGCATGTTGCCGTCCGTTCTTTCGGCGGCGAACTTGGAGATGCCCCCTCCCAGCACGAATACCCTGCGTTTCCTGTCCAGTACCTCCATAGGATTCCCTCCTCTGCCAGTTGCTCGCACGACTGCTCTTACAGGGGCATGTGCCTGTATACGCTCATGCCGCGGCGTGCCCTCGTCAGGGCATGTGCGGCCGCGCGTACTCGAAATAGGCCCGGGCTATCTCGCGCAGCTTCGCCTCGTTCTCCTCCGGCAGCTCCTTGGTCACCTTCGCCGGAACCCCTACGACCATGGAGCGCGGAGGGACGCTCATGCCCTGCGGCACCACCGCTCCCGCCGCCACCACGCTGCCGTGTCCCACCACCGCGCCGTCCAGGACGACCGCGTTCATGCCTATGACGCAGTTGTCCTCGACGGTGGCCCCGTGCAGGATGGAGCCGTGGCCGCAGGTCACGTAGCTTCCCACCGTCACCGGACCGTGCAGCACGCAGCAGTCCTGGATGCTGGAATAATCTCCCACGACGATCTCTCCCCGGTCGGCGCGCAGCACGGCGTTGTACCAGATGCTGGCATGGGAACCCACGCGAACGTCGCCTATGAGTTGCGCGCCCTCAGCCAGGAAGGCGTCGGGAGATACGTGCGGCGTCTTATCATGGTAAGGGATCAGCATCTCCTTTTACCTCCCCACGTATTCCTACCGCTATCCCTACGGAATTCCCGGTCCCCCGCCCCGCGCACGGGACGCGAGCCGCCGGGGAGTCTTCATGCCGGAAAACGACAAGGTATTATAACATCGCGCGGAGCTTTTATGAACCTAGGCACCTGAGCACCTGGGCACTAGGCACCCGGGCACCTGGCGCCTCCCTCGCAGCGCCCGCGCGTAGCCCGCCGCGCGCCGCGACATCGCGCCTCTTTCCTCAAGAAAAGGTGTTGCGGGGACGATAAAAGCAACGGAATCGACGGCCCCGGGAAGAGGCCTGGCGGCGCTTCCCGACATGAAACCGGAAACGGTGCTCGTGACTTGGAGGGGAGGAACGGTGTCGAGAAAACTCTACTGTCCCCGCTGTTCCACCTACGGGGAGGAGGGCGCCGAGTTCTGCACCGGCTGCGGCAGCAAGCTGGTCCCCCGCATGCGCATAGTGATCATGCCCTTCGTGGAGAGCGAACAGGATCCGGAATCACTGGGCGAATACCGCGAAATGGTGGAAAGGGACGGAGCGCTGGACACGTCCCTGGCCATCGGCTGCCAGATCTACATGCAGAGCGACATGGAGAAATACCGCCTCATATCCAGCCAGCGCGAATCCTATTTCAAGCAGGCGGAACGCATGCTGCCGCAGTTGGTCAAGGAATGCCTTGACCCCCTTGCCTTCTACGAGATACCCGACCCTGAGGAAGTGGCGCGCGTGAGCGAGCAGGCGGCCGATATGCCCACGGAGCTCTTCGTGATCATACAGAGCCATTACGACCCAGAGTACCTCTTTCTTCCCGAGATAAACTACTTCTTCTTCCGCTACCCGCGCCTGCACAGCTCGGGAACGGGCGTGGACGCGGGCTTCGGCTTCGTGCAGCTCAGCGCCTTCCTCCTCGACAACCGCGAGAACCGTATCGTGGGCCGGGGGTCCGGAGAGGGCCTGGAACCCTTCGACACCGCGGGGGCCTTCCTGGACGAGAACTTCTCCATCTCCCCCCAGGGGCAGATGGAGGTCATGCGCCGCGCGGGATCCCGCGCCGTGCAGTCGCTCCTCAAGGCCATGAAGATGATAAAGTGAAGCTCGCGGGGCGAGGCCTTGCCGCCCGGCAAAGAGCCGGCCGGCATGGCGGTGCCGCTGCCGGTCGCATAACGGTAACCCGTATGACGGGAGTGCCCGGGCGGAGGATGGGCCCTAATCCCCGCTCCTGAACCCCCGTGCCTGACCTCCCTGCCTAGAGTTTCTTCAGGGGCGCATACTGCAGCAGCAGCAGTTTCTCCCCCACGCCCGGGAAATTGACGGTGACCTCCGGACCACCCCTGCCGCGGGAAAGCGCGATGATCATGCCCTCCCCCCACACGTCGTGCATGACCCGGTCGCCCACGCGGTAGGAGGCGGCAAGGGCATCCGCCGCGATGCCCGCGCCCTCTCCCACAGCGCCCCTTCCCGCCTCCCAAGGGGCCATGGAAACCACTTCCAGGTACCTGGAAGGTATGTCCCGCAGGAAGCGCGAGGGCGGGCTCACCTTTACGTCCCCGTAGAGGGAGCGCGAGGCCGCCCCCGTGAGGTAGAGGAGGTCCTTGGCCCTGGTCACCCCCACATAGAAGAGGCGCCGCTCCTCCTCCATGCTCTCCTCGCTGCCCATGCAGCGGAGGTGGGGGAAGACGCCGTCCTCCATGCCCACTATGAAGACCACCGGGAATTCCAGCCCCTTCGCGTTGTGCAGGGTCATGAGGGTCACCGCCCCCTCTTCCTCGTCGTAGAGGTCTATCTCCGCCACCAGGGAAGTCCGCTCCAGGAAGGCGTCCAGCCCTTCCCCGGGATGGGCGGCGAAGAACTCCGCGGCGGCGCCGAGCAGCTCCTCCAGGTTCTCCAGGCGCCCCTCGGCCTCGAAGGTCTTCTCCGCCCGCAGCGCCTCCAGGTACCCGCTCTTCTCCAACACCTCGCGCAAAAACCCGGGGACATCCATCTCCTCCCTGCGCGCCGCCAGCCCCCGCATGAGCTCGACGAAGCTCGCCACCCGGGAGCGCGCGGCGGTCCCCAGGCCGGGAACCTCCTCCGCACGCTGCATGGCCTCCCACAGGGAAAGGCCTTCTCTCCTCGCATGATCTTCCAGGTGGGCGAGGGTGGTGTCTCCGATGCCGCGGCGCGGCTCGTTGACGATGCGGCGCAGGCTGACCGCGTCGTGGGGGTTGAGGAGGAACTTGAGGTAGGCGATGGCGTCCTTCACCTCCTTGCGCTCGTAGAACTTGAAACCGCCCACGATCTTGTAGGGGATGCCGAAACGCAGGAAGACCTCCTCGAAGGGCCGCGACTGGGCATTGGTGCGGTAGAATACGGCGATGTCGCGGTGGTGGTAACCCCTCTCCTCGAGGAGGCGGTTGATCTCCAGCGCGACGTAGGCCGTCTCCTCCATCCCCGACGGCGCGAAGAGGTACCTTATGGGCTCCCCCTCCTCCCGCTCCGTCCACAGCCTCTTCTCCTTGCGGCCCGCGATGCGGGACACCACGTGGTTGGCCGCCTCCAGGATGACGCGGGTGGAGCGGTAGTTCCTCTCCAGCCGCACCACCCTGGCATCCGGGAAGTCGCGCTCGAACTCGAGGATGTTGCGCAGGTCTGCGCCGCGCCAGGAATAGATGCCCTGGTCGTCGTCGCCCACCACGCAGAGGTTGCGGTGCCCCCCGGCGAGCAACCTCACCAAGCGGTACTGCGCCGGGTTGGTGTCCTGGTACTCGTCCACGTTTATGTACGAGAACCTCTCCTGGTAATGGCCGAGCACGGCGGGGAAGAGCTCGAAAACGGCTATGGTATTGAGGAGAAGGTCGTCGAAGTCCATGGCGTTGTTGCGCAGCAACTGCTCCTGGTAGGACCTGTAAACGGAGGAGACCACCTCGCCGAGGTCGTCGTGCACCCTCTCCCGGTACGCGTCCGCGTCCACCATGTCTATCTTCGCCTGCTCGATGAGAGAGCGGACGAGGCGCGGCGGGAAGCGCTTGACGTCCATGTCGTGGTCGCGCATCACCCGGTTCACCATGCGCAGCTGGTCCTCGTCGTCGTAGATGACGAAGTTGCTGCCGTATCCCAACCTCTCGGCCTCGCGTCTCAGGATGCGCGCGCAGGCGGAGTGAAAGGTGGAGATCCAGATGGAGGCGGCGCGCGGCCCCACCAGCCGGTGTATCCTGCCGCGCATCTCCTCCGCCGCCTTGTTGGTGAAGGTTATGGCGAGGATGCGGCCGGGGTCCACGCCGCGCAAGGCGGTGAGGAGGGCTACCCGGTAGGTGAGCACGCGCGTCTTCCCGCTCCCCGCGCCCGCCAGGATGAGCAGGGGACCGTCGAAGCACAAAGCGGCCTCGCGCTGCTCGGGGTTCAACCCCTCGAGGATCTCCTCTTCCCTTCCCTTCATGACGCTTTTCCGCTCCCGTCCCGTTTCTCCGCACGTCCGGCGGTGAACAACCTCCTATCCGCGCGCCCAACACGGCCCGCCACGGGGCCCGCCATGCATTCCGTCACGCCTGACCATGATCCACCGTCTATCATTGCCGTGCGTCCGCCACCATCCGCCTTTGGACGCTCCCCGTGTTCCCAATGTGAATCCATCACGGTCCTTCGCGGAACATCACGGTCAACCACGGGGTCCCTCATGGATATATTACAGGGAAATGACACTGGCAGCGTTGCGAGAAGGCTCCCGGCTTCTTCCGCCCTGGAAGCGGCCGTAAAAGTACCCCTCTTCGGCACACCGATCTCACTGTCACCCGTTCAGATCACTGCCCCGGTGCCCCTCCGGTATGACACCCAATGACACCCAACACGTGGGGGGTTGCGCAAGAGCCCGCCTTTTGGCAATATGTATACACAGAGTTAACATTATGGATGCCGCGCCTGCGGGTGGCAGTCGGGCAGACGTAAGGACCCGCCGCCGCTTCCCAGGCCGGCTTCATGGCCCGGTATTCCACGGACGATGCCGGGACTGCAGCAAGGCAGGAGGATGGATATCGCGAAGGGGGTAGCCATGAGAAACGTGAACGTGATCGGCGTTGGCATGACCAAGTTCACCTCGCCCAAGGCACAGCGGCCGTACACCGAGATGGCCAGGGAGGCCACGCTCGACGCCCTCAAGGACGCGGGCGTCACCTACGATGAGATCGAGCACGCGTACACGGGGTGGGTCTACGCCGACTCCTGCGCCGGGCAGATGGTCCTCTACGATATGGGCATGACGGGGATACCCATCTTCAACGTGAACAACAACTGCGCCACCGGGTCGAACGCCCTCTTCCTGGCCCGCCAGGCCGTGGGCACCGGCGTGGTGGAATGCGCCCTCGCGCTGGGCTTCGAGCAGATGTCCCCCGGCGCCCTGGGGGTGGTCTTCAGCGACCGCCCCATACCCATGTTCAAGTTCTTCGAGAAACTGTGGTCCTTCGTGCCGGTAATACCCGGTGCGGCTCCCACCGCCCAGCTCTTCGGGGGGGCGGGCCTCGAGTACCAGCAGAAATACGGCGCCAAGGACGAGACCTTCGCCAAGATCTCCGTCAAGGCGCGCCGGCACGCCAAGTACAACGAGAGGGCCATCTTCCGGGACCAGTTGACGGTGGAGGAGGTCCTAGCCTCCCCCATGCAGGCCCCTCCCCTCACCCGCCTGCAGTGCTGCCCGCCCACCTGCGGGGCGGCCGCGGCGGTGGTCTGCTCCGACGAGTTCGCCGCCAAGCACGGGATAAAGAACCCGGTGCGCATCGTGGCCCAGTCGATGATGACGGATTTCCCGAGCACCTTCGAGGACAGCCCCATGCGCATCGTGGGCTACGACCTCACGAAGAACGCCGCCAGGGCCGTTTACGAGGAGGCGGGCATAGGCCCCGAGGACATCGACGTGATCGAACTCCACGACTGCTTCACCTCCAACGAGCTCATCTCGTACGAGGCCCTGGGCCTCACCCCGGAGGGCACGGCGGAGAAGTTCATCGAGGACGGCGACAACACATACGGGGGCAAGTACGTGATAAACCCGTCTGGAGGCCTGCTCTCCAAGGGACATCCCCTTGGGGCCACCGGGTTGGCGCAGTGCGCCGAGCTGGTATGGCAGCTGCGCGGCGAGGCGGGCGTCCGCCAGGTGGAGGGCGCCAGGGTCGGCCTGCAACACAACATCGGCCTCGGCGGATGCGTGGTCGTGACCATGTACAGCAGGAACTGACCGGTCCCCGGCAACGCCATGTACCGGGAACCTGCCGGTTTCCGGATTCCGCGGCACCTGCCCCGCCTTCACCGGGACATGCGCATGGCGCCTTGAAGGTTTGGCGGGGTTCCGGCGCGTGACCGCGCACGCAGGCGGATGGGCGGCGAAATCCCCCGGCAGGGAGGAATCCCCCCGGCAGGGAGAGGGATAAGGCCACCCCGCTCTCGCCTCCGCATGCACCACGCGCGGAGTCGCGAGGGGACGGCTTTTCGCAAACGTTGTTATAATACATGCGAATACTCGCGGGGCGTCCACCCTTGCGGAAACCTGACGGAAGAAAGAAGGCGACTTTCCCGCGAAGGCGCGAATGGGGGCGGCTTTGAACGTCTTCGGCGACTTGCTCAAGACCTACGCGGAAAGCAATCCTCGGGGGGAAGCCGTCGTTTACGGCGGCAGGAGGATCACCTGGGAGCGCCTGAACGAGCGCGTGAACCGCCTGGCAAACTCCCTGCGCGAGCTCGGTATAGGAAAGGGGGACAAGGGGGCCCTCATGTTCCACAACTGCCCCGAGTTCGTGGAAAGCGCCTGCGCGCTGCAGAAGATCGGGGCGGTACCCTCCCCTCTCAACTATCGCTTCGTGAGCAAGGAGATAGCCTTCCAGGTGGACCACTCGGACGCCGCGGTGCTGCTCTGCGAGGAGGCCTGGCTTGACGAGGTGAAGGCGGCCATGCCCGGCATGCCCAAGGTGCGCCATTACGTCGTGGCGGGAGCGGCGCCGGAGGGGATGCTGCGCTACGAGGACCTGGTGGAGAGAGGCTCCCCGCGCGAACCCGGCGTCGAGGTGGGCCCGGACGACGTGGCCACCCTCATCTACACCGGGGGCACCACCGGCCTTCCCAAGGGAGTGGTCACCACATACCGCCACTACATGGAACACCTGGATGGGCTCCTGGCGGGCTTGCTGGTAAACCTTCCCAACATCCGGATACCCAACCTTGTCCTCCCGGTGCGCGGAGGCAGGCTCCTGGGAAAGATGCTGGGCAGCGGCGCGTGCGGCGCCATCATGCGCTACCCGCCGGTGAAGCGCCTCTTGAGCGAGCGCGCCCCCGGGGCGGTGACGCGTTTCGTCAAGCGCAGGAGGGGCCGTTTGCCCATCACCCTCAAGTTCCTCTGCGTCCCTCCCCTCTTCCACATGGCCTCCTTCGGTGGCATCATGGAGAGCCTCTGGGTACAGACGGGGCTCTTCACCCTCGTCTTCACCGAGAACCCGCGCTTCGACGCCGTGGAGGTGCTCGAGATCATCGCACGCGAGAAACCCTCCTGCATGTGGATGGTCCCCACCATGTGGCAGAAGCTCCTGGCGGTCGAGAACCTGGGCGAGTACGACCTCAGTAGCCTCATGCTGCTCATCACAGGTGCGGGGGTCTGCCCGGCGAAGCTCAAGGCGGAGATCCTGCGGAACTTCCGCCACGCGCTCCTGCTGGACGCCTTCGGCCAGACGGAGATGACCCCCGTTGCCACCATCAGGATAGACAGCGACGCGGAACACCTGCGCGACCGCAGCGTGGGCCGTTCCCTTCCCGGCCTCGAGGTGCGAGTGGTCGACGAGGAGGGCAAGGACGTGAGGACCGGGGAGATCGGCGAGATCATCTACCGCAGCCCCTGGATAATGGAGGGTTACTACAAGGAGCCCGAGAAGACCCGCGAGGTGATAAGGGACGGCTGGTTCTACAGCGGGGACCTCGGCTACCGGGACGAGAACGGCGAGATAAAGGTCGTGGAGCGGAAAAAGGAGGTCATCTCCACGGGCGGCGAGAAGATATTCCCACACGAGGTGGAGGAGATCCTCGAGGAACACCCCAAGGTGGAACGCGCCTGCCTGGTCGGCCTTCCCGACGAGACCTACGGCCAGATACCCTGCGCCGTAATACAGCTTAAAGGGGGGGAGAGCGCCACCCCGCAGGAGATCCTCGAGTGGTGCCGGGGAAGGATGGCCGGCTACAAGCGACCGAAAGTCGTCGATTTCGTGGAGCAACTGCCCCTCAACCCCGTGGGCAAGGTGCTGCGCGCGGCGGTCAAGGAGAAGGTCCTGGAGGAACGCCGGGAGGAGCGACTGGAGGAACGCCGGGAGGAGCGACTGGAGGAACGCCGGGAGGAGCGGGGCACAGGGGAGCAGTGAGGGGAGCGGGAGCGGCTCCCGGGCCCGGCGATGCCGGCGATTGCGGAAGTCGAGAAGCGGCAAGGAGGAAGCCTGGAAGCGGTAAGGAGGTTGTGACATGGATTTCGGCTTCAACGAGAGTCAGAGGATGTTCCGCGACAGCCTGAGGGAATTCCTGGAAAAGGAGATAGAACCCCTGGTCGAGCCGCAGGAGAAGAAAGGCCCCATGAACAGGGAGGAGGCATTGGACCTGATGCGGCGCTTCAAGAAGGTGGGCATCGGGTTCGACCTGGAGAGCCTCAAGGACCTGGGCTCGGATCCCATCACCATAGGGATCATGGTGGAGGAGATGTTCCGCGTGTGGCCCAGCGCCGCCGCCCTTGTCGCCCTCTCCTTCCCCGCGGGGCTGGTTATCCTGGGTTCCGAGGACATGCGCAAGCGCTGGATGGGGCGCGTTGAGAAAAACGAGGTCATCGGCTGTTACGCCATCACGGAGCCGGAGGCGGGGTCCGACAACCGGGCCATGCGCACCACGGCCGTGCTCGACGGCGACTCCTACGTGGTCAACGGCACCAAGACCTGGATCAGCAACGCCCCCGTCGCCGACCTGTGCCTCCTGGTGGCAAACGACCAGAACGGCGAGAGGGTCTTCCTGCTGGTGGAAAAGGAGGTTTCGCCCTTCGAGTGCAGCGACCTGCACAAGCTGGGCTGGAGGGCCGCACCCACCGGCGAGGTCTACTTCGACAACTGCCGGGTCCCCAGGGAGAACAACCTGATGACCATGATCGCCAGCACCATGGGCAACGCGGAACGCGTCCGCGAGCTGGGCGGCGACCCGGCAAAGGTCTCCGACATGCAGTCCTCCCGCTTTATCAGCAACGCGCTGAGCATGGGCATGGAGAACATCATCTTCGCTTTCCTGCGCAGCGGCATGGCCCTCTCCGCGGCCGGCATCTCGCAGGCGGCGCTCGACGCCTCCCTGAAATACGCCAAGGAAAGGGTGCAGTTCGGGAGGCCCATAGGGAAATTCCAGCTCATCCAGGAGATGCTTTACAACATGACGGCTCTCACGGAGACCTCGCGCCTGCTCGGCTACAAGGCCCTCTGGGCCGCGATAACGGGGGACCCCCAGGCGCGCATGTACTCGTCCCTGGCCAAGGGGTATGCCTGTGATGCGGCGGTGAAGGTGGCCTACGACGCCATACAGATCCACGGGGGCGTGGGGCTTTCGGACGAATACCCGCTGGAGCGTTATTTCCGGGACGCCAGGATGCTCACCATACCCGACGGGACCAGCGAGATCCAGAAGCTCATCGTGGGGCGCGAGCTCCTGGGCAAGGGTTTCGCCGCCTACGCCTAGGCAAGGCGGGTTCCCTGAAGCATGCGGCGGCATACCTTGACATGGCTCCGGACACGGCGAAGGATACCTTGGGGGTGACTCGGTGATGGCGCAGATGGCGGAGAAATCGCTGGTGGGACTCCTGAAAGCATCCCCGTCGCTCCTCCGCATGGAGGAGACGCGGGGGTTCGGAAAAACGCTCTACAGGCAGTTGGGCGGGGGCGGTAACCTGCTCCGCCTCGTGGGTCACGCCCTACGCGGGGGCGAGGGTCCGGTCGCGAACCTGAAGTACCTGGCCCGCAACAAGATGGGAAAGATCATGCCCAACGTCATTGCGGGCATGTGGACCACCCTCGGAGGACGCGAGGCGGTGGTGGACGGAGACAAACGCTACGACTTCGGCAGCCTGAGGGAGCGCGTCTTCCGGCTGGCCAACGCCCTGCATGAAATGGGGGTGCGCCCCAAGGAAGCGGTGGCGGTGATGCTCTACAACTCCGCGGAGTTCCTGGAGGCTTTCTGGGCATGCTCCTTCACGGGAGCGCCCATGCCCTTCGTGAACTGGCACCTGCGCGGCGAGGAGCTGCGCGTCGCCATCAACCTGAGAAAGCCCAGGGTGCTCATCTTCGACGCGGAGTTCCTCGACGAGGTCCTCGCCATCAGGGAGGGCTTGCCCAGCGTGGAGCACTACGTCATGGTGGGCGGGGAAGCGCCTCCCGAGGGCATCCTGGATTACGAGGAGCTGCTGCGCCGGCATCCCGACAGACAGCCCGAAAGCGATTTCATCGTCGCCCTCAACCCCTATACCGGGGGGACGACGGGCATCCCCAAGAGCTCCAATTTCTTCGACAGTTTCGGCTACCTGCTCTCCGACATAGCCGAGCCCCCGCGCACGGATTTCGCCACCTTTCTCAAGTACAGCATAAAGGCTTTCAGCTTCCTTTACTGGTACGGGGGCAGCGAGATATTCGACCCGGTACACCACAACATCCGCAGCCTCATCGTCACCCCCATGTACCACGCCGGCACCATCGTCGCCTGGGCCCCCTGGATGCTCCTTGGCGCCACCGCGGTGATCATGCGCCGCTTCGAGGCGGAGGAGTTCCTGCG
>JACIXC010000024.1 GCA_014360655.1 Actinomycetota bacterium
AGACGGTGGTTTCCGGATCCATTGATCCCGACGAAGAAGCAGAGCAAGACAGTACCTATTTCGAGTAGATTTTTTTATGAGTCAACGAATGGTCTTTCGTGTAGATTTTAATTTGACGCAACGGGTGCAAGGGATCAAGGGTGTCGAGAAGCCAGGTGTGCACGGGGCTAGGAGTCGAGCATGCGCCTTATCTCCCTGGCGGCCTCGCGCGGGTCCGGGGCGCGGTAGATGGATGAGCCCACCACCACGATGTCCGCCCCCGCCGCGAGGACCCGTGGCAGGTTCTCCGTCTTCACGCCGCCGTCCACCTCCACCTCCACCTGGAGCCCCTGTCGCGCGGCCTCCTCCTTTATCTCCCCCACCTTGTCGAGCGCCTCCGGTATGAGGTCCTGCCCTCCGAATCCGGGCATCACCGTCATCACCAGTATGAAATCCACCAGGTCGAGATAGTCGAAAACGCGGCTCGCCGGCGTCTGCGGGTTGATGACCATGCCCGCCTTTTTCCCGAGGTTGCGCACGAAGCCCAGTATCTCGCCGGGAAACCTCGTTACCTCGCTGTGGAAGGAAACCCAGTCCGCCCCCGCCTCCACGAAATCCTCGACGTATTCCGCGGGGTTGGCGATCATGAGGTGGACGTCCAGGGGAAGGCGCGTGATGGACCTCACCGCCCTCACCACGAGGGGACCGAAAGTGATGTTGGGCACGAAGTTGCCGTCCATGACGTCCAGGTGCACGGCATCGGCGCTATCCTCGATATAGGAGAGGGCGCGCTTCAGGTCCGAGAAATCGGCGTTGAGAAGCGATGGTGCGAGCTTTACCCTGCCCATGTTACGCGGCTCCCAGGTCCACCCTCTCGAGTGGCAGGTAACGCGGGCCACCCGGCCCCAGGATGCTGCGGTACAGCGTCATCTCCCTCACCTCGAAAGGCCTCTCCGCAAGGTGCTGCAATTCCACCTCCATCTTATCGAGAAGGGGTGAACAATCCACGGGCTTCCGCAGGCGCGCCAGCGTGAGGTGGCCCCTGAAGGGGCGGTCTTCCCTTTTCACGCCGACCCTTTCCAGGCGGGAATCGAGCTTCGCCGCGATGGCCGACGCTTCCGCCTGGCCCGCTTCCATCCCCACCCAGAGCACCCTGGCCTTTTTACGGGAGGGAAAGCCGCCGCACCCTCCCAGCGCCGCGCGGAAGGCCCTGCAGAGGGCCGCCGTCTCGCGTATCTCGTTCGACAGCCTTCCCAGCTTCTCCTCCTCGTATTCGCCTATGAACTTCAGGGTAATATGGAGGTTCTCCGGCCTTACCCACCTGGCCTCCGCCAGCCCGCTCCCGTGCCTCTCCACGCACGCGGCGATCGTCCGCCTCGCCTCCTCCGTTATATCTATGGCCACGAAGAGGCGCAGCCTCTCACCTCCCATCGGCCACCTCCACGCCGCGCAGGTGGAAAAGGGCCAGGGTGAGGGCGATGTTCGCCGCGTACTGCCTCACCATCTCCCTGTTGCCCGGGAGGCGGTACCTGTATCCCCACCCGCCCCGCTCGTCGGCGAGCCCGAAGACGACCGTACCCACCGGCTCTCTCTCCCCCCCGCTCCCGGGGCCGGCGACGCCGCTCACGGAAAGCCCCATGTCGGCTGCGAGCAGCCTGCGCGCTCCCGCGGCCATGGCCTCCGCAACCTCCTCGTTCACCGCGCCCTTCTCCTCCAGGAGCGAGGGCGACACCCCGAGAAGGTTTTGCTTCGCCTCATAGTCGTATGCCACCACCCCGCCGCGGAAATAGCGGGAGCTTCCCGCGGCCCTTGTTATCATCTCCGCCACCAGGCCTCCGGTGCACGATTCGGCCACCGCGAGGGTGAGCCCGCGCGCCTCCAGCTCCCTGCCCAGGCTTTCCTCGAGGGTCATCCCGTTTTCCGCCACCACCCAGCCCTCCAGTGCTTCCCTTGCCCTTGCGAGGGCCTGGGAGAGCGTTTCCTCGTCCCTCGAAGAGAGCTTCACCTCGATGCGGCCGGTCGTGGTGCGGTAGGAAACGCGCACCCCCTCCGTTCCCGCCAGCGCCTTTCCCAACAGCTCCCCCACCTCGGATTCGGGGCGCGCGGCCACCAGGAGCGCCGCCACGTGTACCTCCTCCAGCTCCAGCGCCCCCCGCAGGCGCGGTATGACGTCCCCTTCCACCATATCCTCCATCTCCCTGGGGACCCCCGGGAGGAGCACCGCTATCTTTCCCCCGCGCTCTATCCACTGCCCGGGAGCGGTGCCCAGGCGCGGGGTTATGCAGACCGCCCCCTCTATCAAGTCGGCCTGCCTCGCGTTGCTCGGAGACATCTCCCTGCCCAGCGCGGCGAAG
Organism: Actinomycetota bacterium; assembly: GCA_014360655.1. Taxonomy (NCBI): domain Bacteria; kingdom Bacillati; phylum Actinomycetota; species Actinomycetota bacterium. The sequence goes on from JACIXC010000024.1 coordinate 2,334, forward strand.
AAGGCGCGCAGCCTACCCTCGATCTCACCGTCCCTCACCAGCCTTGCTCCCAGGGCGGCGGCCACCGCCTCGCGGGTTATATCGTCATCGGTGGGACCGAGGCCTCCCGTCACCAGCACCAGGTCCGAAAGGTCCATGGCCGCGGAGAAGATGCGCTCTATCGCCTGGAGGTCGTCCCCCACCTCCACACGCAGCGCCACCTGCAGGCCCAGCGCCCGCATCCTTTCGGCGAGGAGATCCGCGTTGCTGTTCTCGACCCTGCCATCGAGCAGCTCATCCCCGACGGATATGAGGGAACAGCTCTTCATTCCCCGCCACCTCCGCCCCCCTCCAGGTAACTGCGGGCCTTCATCATGTAGTCGAGCCCCGAATAGAGGGTGAGGAACACGGCGAGCCCTACCGCCGCATCCCGCAGCACCCCGCGGCCGGCCGCTTCCCCTTCGAGAATGACTACTAACAGCGCGAGAAGTTGTGAATTGGTCTTGAGCTTACCCCAAATGCTCGCGGGAACGGACCCTCCACGTGCTCCGGCGTACAGGCGGAAGAGGGTGATGGCGACCTCGCGGCCGATGATGATGCAGGGGACCCAGGCGGGCAACCTCCTCCGCCTTGCCAGCATGACGAAGGCTGTGGAGATGCAGACCTTGTCCGCCAGGGGATCCAGGAACTGGCCCAGCCTGGTCTCCTTCCCCTGCCTTCTCGCCACGAAGCCGTCCAGAAAATCCGTCAGCGCGGCCGCCCCCACCGCGGCGGCGGCGAGGCGGTTGCGACGCCTGCTTTCCTTCATGAGCAGGAAAACGATGAGGGGAGCGATGGCCACGCGGGTCAGGGTTAGGGCGTTGGGAAGATTCCAGTTATCATCCCCCGCACGCGTTATCCCTGAAATCGACTCTCTGAGCCAGGGGAGCCGCAATAAGATCAATCCCTTCCGTGGCCTCGACCAGGACCTCACACCAGCTTCCCGCCCGCAGCCCTTCCGTTGCGGGCAGGAATATCACCCCGTCTATCTCCGGTGCCTCCCTGTAGGATCTCGCTTCCCAGAAACCGGGCGCCTCCTCGCTTTCCCCCTCCACCAGAACGAGCAGCTTCCTCCCCAGCATGCGCCCGGTGTTCTCGCACATGATCTCTTCCTGCAGCGCGCGTATCTCCTCCAGGCGTCTCTCGACCGTTCCCGGCCGGCATCCCGCCCCCAGGGGATAAGCCGCCGTTCCTTCCTCCTGAGAATAGCCAAAAAGACCTAACCAGTCAAAACGCTCCTCCTCGATGAAGGCGCGCAGCGCCGCGAAGGACCTCTCATCCTCTCCGGGGAACCCCAGCATGAAGGTGGCCCTCAGGGCGGCGCCGGGCAGACTTTCCCTGATCCTCTCCAGGAGCTTGCGATATTCCTCGCGTCCTCCCCACCTTCCCATGCGGCGCAGGATGCCCTTGTCCACGTGCTGCAGGGGCAGATCCAGGTAGGGTTGCATGCGGGGATGCTGCATGCTTGCGAGTACCGCCTCGTCCACGCCCGCCGGGTGCATGTACATCACGCGCAGTCGGTAATCGCCCGTCAGCGCGAGCAGCTCCTCCAGCAGCGCGGGAAGGGAGGGCTCCCCGTAGAGGTCCCGGCCGTAGGAGGTGGTGTCCTGCGCCACCAGGATGATTTCCTTTGCCCCCTTTTCCAGGAAATGACATGCCTCCTCCCTTATCTCCGCCAGGGGCCGCGAGCGCAGGGGCCCGCGTATGGAGGGTATGGTGCAGTAAGAGCAGCGCCGGTCGCAACCCTCGGCGATCTTCACGTACACGTAGCCCTTGCGCAGCGTGGAGGAAAAGTCCCGCGCCGCCGGTCGTGTCCCGCCTCCCTCACCCACGCCCTCCAGCAGCGCGGGAAAGTCCGCGTAGCGGTGGGGCGCCACGAACACGTCCACCTCCGGCAGCAGCTCACGCAGGGTTTTCTCGCCATAGCGCGACACCAGGCACCCCGCCACCGCGAGGCGCTTTCCTCCCAGCGCTTTGTACCCGCCCAACTCCATGATCGCCTCAACGGATTCGCGTACCGCTGGGACGATGAAGGAGCAGGTGTTCACGAGGATGAGGGCGGCTTCCTCCGGCCCCGCGGCCATCTCCCATCCCCGTGCAAGAAGCAGCGAGGCGATGACGTCCGAATCGACCTCGTTCTTCGGGCAGCCGAGGGTGAGGAGGAAGAAGGTCCTGTCGCCGCCTCTCGTTCTCATGATACCTCTCGTTCTCACGGCACCTCCCGTTCCCTCGTGCATCATCCCGCCAAGGCGCACGAGGACCCCGACCTGCAGCCGGCGCGGGACGTGCGTGTCAGGCACACGGCATGCGAGGCTGCCGCAGGGGTCGCGGGAGCGTGAAGATGTGCCGGCCGTTTTTCGCTTGGCAAAGAGGGGGGTTTTCCTGACGCCTTGAACACGTTCTATCGCCGGGTTCAGACCCTGATGGTCTTTATCTTTTCCGCCACCCCTAAGCCGACGTCTTTTCCCGAAAAGAAGGAAACGGACTTCTCTATCTTCTCCGCCAGATCCGGAAGTTGTTCCACGGTCAGGTCATCAGGGGTGGTGCCTATGAGTTCGCAGTTCTTCTTCAAGGTCGCCTTGGCGATGAAATCGCCGACGGCGGCGGCCAGTATCTTCTCGACCTCCTGCGCCACCCTGTTCGCCACCTCTACCTCCTCCTCCAGCTGGTCCCCATCCTTGCATGAACCAGGGATAACGGGCTTGCGATCCTCGTTCTCCGCCCCGGCCGTGCAGCCGTCCCCATTCTCTCCCTTGATAAATTATTATAACAATACAAACATCGTCAGAATCAAGATGGCGGGCGCCCGCCCCTTTTTCAGCCCTCAGGCCTCCGCCTCCCTGCGTTTCCTCTCCTCGAGCTCCTCCGGCGTCATGAGGACCGCGCGTGGCTTGCTGCCCTCGTAACCTCCCACAACGCCGTGGTCCTCCAGGAGGTCGACCAGGCGGGCGGCGCGCGCGTAACCTATGCGCAGCTTCCTCTGCAATAGCGACGCCGACGCCATCCCCGAGCGGACCACCACCTCCATGGCCTCCTCCAGGAGTTCATCCTCCCTCAACTGCTCCTTCCTGTCCGCCCCCACCTCCTCCAGTATGTCCTCCCTGTAATCGGCGCCCCTCTGCCGCTTTATATAGGCGACGATGGCGGCTATCTCGCGTTCGGAAATGAAGGCCCCCTGTAATCTTACGGGCCGCGAGCTCCCGGGGTGTAAGAAGAGCATGTCGCCGTGCCCGACCAGCTTCTCGGCCCCGCCCATGTCCAGTATCACCCGGGAATCGGCCTGGCTGGCGACCTTGAAGGCGATGCGCGAGGGCATGTTGGCCTTTATGATGCCGGTGACCACGTCCACAGACGGCCGCTGCGTCGCCACCACCAGGTGTATGCCCACCGCCCTGGCCATCTGGGCTATCCTGGCGATGGAATCCTCCACCTCGGCTAGGGATACCAGCATCAGCTCCGCGAGCTCGTCGATGCACACCAGGATGTAGGGCATGGGGGGGAACAGCCTCTCGCCCTTATCGTCAACCTCCTTTTGCAGCCCTTCCCTGAGGGCATCCTTGTATGCCACCAGGTTCTTCACGCCGGCGCGCGACAGGACCTGGTAGCGCTGCTCCATCTCCCTCACCAGCCAGGAGAGCGCACCGGAAGCCTTCTTGGGATCGGTGACCACGGGAGCCAGCAGGTGGGGAAGCCCGTTGAAGTGGCTCAACTCCACGTACTTGGGGTCGATGAGCAGCATGCGCACCTCCTGCGGCGGCGAGGTCATGAGCACCGAGGTGATCATGGCGTTTATGCAGCAGCTCTTCCCCGTGTTGGTGGCTCCTGCCAGCAGGAGGTGGGGCATGTCCCGCAGGTCGACGATGACGGGGTTGCCGGATATGTCCATGCCCAGCCCCACGCGCAGGGGCGATCTCACCTTGCGGGCCTGGGGGGTGGCCAGTATGTCCCCGAGCGACACCAGGTCGCGCTCCCGGTTGGGTATCTCGATCCCCAGGGCGGATTTGCCCGGGATGGGGGTTATGATGCGGATATCGGGCGAGGCCATGGCGTAGGCTATGTCGTCGCTCAAGCTGAGAACGCGGTTCACCTTCACTCCGGAGCCCAGCTCCACCTCGAAGCGCGTGACCGTGGGTCCCCGGGTCACGTGGGTGACGGCCGCGTCCACGCCGAAGTCACGCAGCGTCTTCTCGAGGACAGAGATGCTCTCGTTCACGCTCTTGTGCGACACCGGGCTGCGGTCGAGGGAGCGCACGAGCAGTTCCAGAGGAGGCAGACGGTAGGTCCTGCCCGCGTCCTCCTCCACCACCTCGATGGCCATCTGCCCGCCCTCCTCAACCACCAGGTTGGATGCGGGCACCCTTTCCTGGGTTACCAGGGGTGGACTCGCCTGCGCGACCAGCGCGTCCGTTTCCGCCCGGGAAACGCCGGGCCTCCTTTGCGGCGGCTTTTCGGGCTCCTCCTCACGTCCTTTCCCCTCCCCTTCACGACGTCTTCCCTGTGCTAGTGAACGTTCCCGCTCCCTCTCCCGCCTCCTTCTTTCCACCCTCTCCTGCAGGTACTGGGAGACGGTCAGACCCGTGAAGAGAAGGAAGCCGACGATCAGCATGCCGACCACCAGGACATACGCACCCGCCCTGCTCACCAACTTGACCAGCGGCCAGCATATCACGGCACCCAGCAGGCCCCCGCCCGCGAACAGCCTCTCCTTTTCGAACATGACCTCCGGCGGACCCTTCCCCAGGTGCAGCAGGGCACAGACAGCGAGCATCAGGACGGCGATACCCGCCATCTCCACCCACGTGAGCCGCCACCCGTCCCGTCCCTCCTCCATCCCTCCCAACCTGCCGAAAAACAGGGTTACCCCCAACAGCAGCATGAGAAAGGGAAGGACGAAACGCACGTAACCCAGGAGATACGAGAAGAACCATTCCAGCCCGCGTCCCACCGGTCCGAGCGAGGAGAAGAAGAAACCCAGGAAGAGCAGGAGCGATGCCATAAGCAGAAGCACGCCGTATATCTCGCGCAGGTTGCGCGGCAACCCCTGCCGTTCCCGCCGACCGGCTCCGTTCTTCGCGCTTCCGGCCTGCGTCCTTTTTCTCCCGTCCCTTCCTGCGCTCTTTCCCGCGGCTCTCTTCGCCATCTTCCTCCCGGCTTCACATCGAGGCGCTAACGCACGCCGCGCGCAGCAGCCGGCAGCTCCCGTCGGCCGTCACGCGCACGACGCGTCCGTTTATCCGTTCTTCCACAACCGGGCCGCTTTCACCTTTCGCCCGCGGTAGCGGCTCCCGCGGGCGCCTGCGCCACGCACGTCAATCTCCCCGTCCCGCTCAAAGCTCCATTATGCTCTCCAGGCCCACGAGCAACCCCCTCATACCAACGACACTGCGCACCGCCATGAGCACGCCGGGCATGAAAGAGGTCCTGTCCGTGGAATCGTGTCGTATGGTAAGCACCTGTCCCGGGCCCCCGAAGATGACCTCCTGGTGGGCGACCAGTCCCGGCAGGCGCACGGAATGGATGTTGATGTCGCCTACCGTGAAGCCGCGCGGTCCCTCCGCGCTCTCCGCGGCCTCGTGCAAGCCCTTCTCCTCAAGGATGAGCCGTGCGGTGTTCAGCGCCGTGCCTGAAGGGGCGTCGAGCTTGGCGGCGTGATGCAGTTCTATTATCTCGCAACGCTCGAGGTAACGCGCCGCACGGCGGGCGAAGTGCATCATGAGGACCGCCCCCAACGCGAAATTGGGGGCCACCAGGCAGCAGACGCCCCCTTCGCTTGCCGAACGCCCCAACTCGTCCAGGTCCGCCTGCGAGAAACCTGTGGTGCCCACGACGCAGTGGATCCCCCAGCGCAGGACACGGGGAAGGTTCTCCCGCGCGGCCTCCGCAATGGTAAAATCCACCATCACGTCCACGGCCGCCTGCGACATGGCCCCTACGTCCCCCGCCACCGCGATCCCCGGCGGTACCCCGTCCACGAGGCGCGACAGGTCCTCGCCGCCAAAGGCGGGGTCAACGGCACAGGCCAGCTCGAGGTCTTCCTCCGCCGCGACGGCGCGGCAAACTTCCCGCCCCATGCGGCCTCCCGCTCCGCACACGCCGATCCTCATATCTCTCACCCCTCGCTCCGCTTTTCCTGGCGCGACGTCATCACGCGCCGCCTATACATGCCCTCCTCGCGGACGCCACCGTACCGCGCGCGGCCCGACGACTCAATAATAGCAGCGTCCGGGGACAGGGGGTCACGCTTCCCCGGCATGCGCGGCCCATATGCCCTTCCGTGAACGTCCATGCCGCGCGTTGGACGGGAAGCGCGGGGGCTCGTTTCTCGTGACGACGGCCGACATCGGGCGATGCCTTCCACGGAGCCGGAACCCGCCTTAGAAGAGGTGTCCCTGTATCTCGCGCTCGCCGAAGGGGCCGATGACCGCCGCAACCAGCTTGCGGGGGGCGAAAAGACGGTGGGCCAGGCGCATGACGTCGTCGACGGTGACCGCGTCGATCCCGGCGAGCAGCTCATCCAGGCTGAGGATATCGCTGCCGCATATCTCGGCCTTTCCCAGCCTGGTCATGCGGCTGCCGCTGTCCTCCAGGCTGAGCACCAGGCTGCCCTTGATGTGCCCTTTGGCCCGCTCCAGCTCGTCGCGCGTGATGCCCTTCTCCAGGATGTTCTCCATCTCCTCCTTGATCAGCTCCATGACCGCCGACGCGTTTTCGGGCTTACTTCCCGCGTATACGGCGAGCATGCCCGTTTCCACGTACATGGAATGGTAGGAGAAGATGGAATAGGCCAGCGACCTCTCCTCCCTGACCTTCTGGAAAAGCCTGGAACTCATCCCACCGCCCAGCACGTTGTCCAGGACGGCGAGCGCGAAACGGGAGGGATGGTTTCTGGGCAGACCCTGGGTGCCCAGCACCATGTGCGCCTGCTCGGTGGGGCGGTCGTATACCACCGTGTGGGGCCTGATGTCGGGAACGACGGTGTGCCTGCGGTGCCTCTCCCCCCCTCCATCGGCGTTCATGAGCTCGTCGACCATCTCCACGACGCGGTCGTGCTCCACGTTGCCCGCGACGGCCACCACGATGTTCTCGGGCCGGTAGAAACGCTTGAAGAAGGAGCGCACGTCCCCGTCGTCAAGGGTGCTTACGACGTTGTGGTTGCCCAGCACGCTCTGGCCGAGGGGGTGCGATTCCCACAGGGCGGAGACGAAAAGGTCGTGGATGATGTCGTCCGGAGAGTCCTCGTGCATGGCGATCTCCTCCAGGATGACCTTCCTCTCCGCGTCGACGTCCTGGGGGCGCATGACGGAACGCAAGAGCATGTCCACCATGACCTCCATGGCCTCCGCCACCCTTTCGTCCAGCACCTTCGCGTAGTAGCAGGTGTATTCCTTGGCGGAAAAGGCGTTGAGCTCGCCGCCCATGGCGTCGAACTCCTCGGCGATACGGCGCGCGGAACGTTTCTCGGTGCCCTTGAAGAGCAGGTGTTCGATGAAATGGCTTATCCCCGACAGCTCGAGGGGCTCGTCGCGCGAACCCACGCCCACCCAGAAACCGGCGGTCACGCTGCGCAGGTTGGGCATGCTCTCGGTGAGAACGCGGATGCCGTTGACGTTCTCGGTGCGCTGGTAGTGGGCCGTGTTCATGGGAGCGGCGACCCCGTCACCAGCCTTTCCTGTCATGCTTGAAGCGGTTGGGCTCGCCTCTCCCCCTGTTCTTCCCATCCTGCTTTCCCTGGGATCCGGGCTGGTGCCGCGGCTGGTACCTGGCATCACGCCGCGGCTGCGCCTTCCTCTCCTCTCCCGGCGATGTCTCGGCCCCCTCCGGCACCTGCAGGCCGATGCCGCGCAGGTTCACGCGGCCCAGCTTGTCTATCTCCATCACCTCGACCTTCACGCGGTCACCCACGTTGAGCACGTCCTCCACCTTGGCGACGTGGCGGTCGGAGAGCTTGGATATATGGATGAGTCCCTCCTTGCCCGGCAGGTATTCCACGAAGGCACCGAAGCTGGTGGTCCTGGTGACCGTGCCGTCGAACTGCTCGCCCGGTTGCGCCTCGCGGATGATCTGCTCCACCATCTTCTTGGCCGCCTCGGCGCTGGCGAGGTCCTTCGCCGTTATGAAGACGCGCCCGTCGTCCTCGATGTCCAGCTCCACGTCGTGCTCCGCCACTATGCGGTGGATCACCTTGCCGCCCGGACCGATGACCTCGCGTATCTTGTCCACAGGAACCTCGAAGGAGATCACGCGCGGCGCGTACGGCGATAGTTCCTCCCGCGGCTCCGCTATGGTCTCCTTGATCTTCCGCAAGATGTACATGCGCGCCTCGCGCGCCTGCTCGAGCGCCCGGCGCAGGGTATCGACGCCGATGCCCCTTATCTTCATGTCCATCTGCAGGGCGGTCACCCCGTCCGAGGTCCCCGCCACCTTGAAGTCCATGTCCCCGTACTTGTCCTCTATTCCCTGGATATCGGTGAGCACCGCCACGCCGTCCTCCTCCTTGATGAGCCCCATGGCGATGCCGGCCACGGCCTTCTTGTCCTTGAGCGGCACGCCGGCGTCCATCAGCGCCAGGCTGGAGGCGCACACCGAGGCCATGGAGGTGGAACCGTTGGAGGAGAGGACCTCGGAGACCAGTCGGATGGTGTAGGGGAAACGGTCCTCGTCCGGGATGAGGCCCACCAGGGCCCTCTCGGCCAGCGCGCCGTGGCCTATCTCCCTGCGGCGCGGGCCCCTGAGCATCCCCGTCTCCCCCACGCAGAAGGGAGGGAAATTGTAGTGATGGAGGAACCTCTTGCTCTCCTCCGGGGACAGGTCGTCGATCCTCTGCATGTCGCTGATGGGGCCCAGGGTCAGCAGGGTGAGCACCTGGGTGAGGCCGCGCGCGAAAAGCCCGGAACCGTGCGTCCTGGACACGAGACCCACCTCGCAGGTGATGGGACGGATCTCCTCCGGCCTGCGGCCGTCTATGCGCATGCCTTCCTCCAGGATCATGCGGCGCATGGCCTTACCCACCAGTTGGCTATAGTATTCCTTCAGTGAGAGGAGGAATTCCTCCGTGGTCCCCTCTATCTCCGCCTGCAGGATGAACTCGTTCTGCAGGCTGTCCAGCGCCCTGTCCCTCTCGGGTTTTTCCATCTGGTTGCGCGCCATCTCGCGCACCAGTCCCTCCACCCTGTTGGCCATCTCCGGGAAGCGTTTCTCCACGGCCTCGAGGTCGAACTTCTTCAGGTTGACCTCCCGCTTCGCCTTTCCGACCTCCTGGATCATCTGCTGCTGTAGGCGTATCATCTCCCGGATTCCCTGCTTGGAGAACTCCAGGGCGTCCGCGATATCCTCTTCCGGCACCTGGGAGGCTCCCGCCTCCACCATGATGATGTCCACCTCGTTGCTCTCCTCGTTGAGGACGCCGGCCACAACCAGGTCGAGCTGGCTCTCCTCCATCTCCTGTATGGTGGGGTTGATGGCGAAGCCACCTTGCAGCATGCCGACCCGCACCGCTCCCACGGGCCCGTTGAAGGGTATGTCCGATATGCACAGCGCCGCCGACGCCCCGTTCACCGCCAGCACGTCCGGGTGATTCGTCTGGTCGACGGAAAGGATGGTCGCGATGACCTGCACCTCGATGCGCATCCCCTCGGGGAAGTTGGGTCGCAGGGGCCTGTCAATGAGTCGCGCCGTGAGGATCGATTTCTCTGACGGCCTGCCCTCCCTGCGAAAAAAACCGCCCGGGATCTTGCCCGCCGCGTACATCCTCTCCTCCACGTCCACCACCAGGGGAAAGAAGTCCCTGTCCACCTCGTTCTTGGAACCCATGGCGGTCACCAGGATGTCCGTGCCCCCGCAAGATGCCACCACCGCCCCGTCGGCCAGGGTGGCCAGTTTTCCCACCTCGAACTCGATCTTCTTCCCCCAAAGATCGGTCGAGAAACGTCTAACCTGCTCTTCTGCCATTTCCGAGATCATCTCCAATCGTTTTAATCATGCTTCGTACGGGGCCCGCGTCAGCGCCGCAGGCCGAGCTTGTCTATGAGCCGGCGGTACCTTTCGACGTCCTTTTCCTTCAGGTAGTCCAGCAACCTCCTCCTCCTGCCCACCATCTTCAGCAGCCCGCGGCGCGAATGATGGTCCTTCTTGTGCACCTTGAGATGCTCGGTGAGCTCATCGATGCGCTTGGTGAGAAGGGCGATCTGCACTTCCGCGGAACCGGTGTCCTTTTCGTGAGCTCGAAACTCTTCGATAATGGAGAGTTTCTCCTCACCGCTGAGGGTCATGCCTTTCACCTCCTCCATCCCCTTAGACCCAAGGAAGGGGGCGGCGACCACCTTCCCTAGGCCTAGGTTCGGGCGGCTGTCCCGCCCTTACTGTGACCTCTTGATGTTTTCCCGATGATAATAGCACAGCGCAAGAGATGCAGTAAACGATAGGGATTTTTACCTGGTAAAAGGGGTTACCCGGCCTCCTCGGTGCGGGCCCTTTCTATGTCCCGCTCTATCTGCTCACGCAGGGCCCGGGCATCGGGGAACCTCTCCTCCCCCCGCAATCTCCTGCGGAAGGAAACGCCCAGGTACTGCTGGTAGAGGTCTTCCCCCTCCCAGTCGATTATGTGCACCTCGATCCTCCTCAAACGACGGGCATGCTCGAAGGTGGGCGCCTCCCCGATATAGATAACGGCGGGCATTCCCTGGCCCTCAAGGTGCGCTTCCCCCGCGTATACCCCCGTGGCGGGGATGCACCTCTCGTCGTGCACCTCGATGTTGGCGGTGGGAAAACCCAGCCTGCGGCCCCTGCCGTCCCCCCTCACCACGACCCCTTCCACCAGGTAATCCCATCCCAGCCTCCTGGCCGCCTCCTCCACCTCTCCCTCCTCGACCATCTTCCTTATGGAGGTGCTGGATATGATCTCGCCGTCCTCGCGCAACAGGGGCACCGACGTCACGCCCATGCCGTAATGCGCCCCCAGGGAGACAAGCATGGTCACGTCCCCCTGGCCTCCCCTCCCGAAACGGAAGTTCTCGCCCAGCACCACCTCGCGCGCGTGCAGCCTCTCCGCGAGCAGCTCGGCCACGAAACGCTCCGCCGTGATGGAAGCGAATTCCTCGTCGAAATGGGCCATGAGCACGGTGTCCACGTCCAACTCCTCCAGCAGGCGCAGTTTCTGCGCGCTGGACGAGAGCAGCTTGGGGTGCCTGCCGGGACTGAGCACCTCGAGGGGATGCCGGTCGAAGGTGAAAACGACGCAGCGCAGGTCGAGCTGGCGCGCCTCCTCGTGGGCGACGGATATTATCTTGCGGTGCCCGCGGTGCACGCCGTCGAACATGCCGATGGTGACCACCGTCTCCCCGATATCCTCCGGCACCGCATCTATTCCGGGTATGATCTCCATGGCGCGGCCTTCCGTCCTCCCTTCCTCGCCTTCTACGGACGGCCTTCCAGATAATAGTTCTTCCAGATAATAGTTGATTATAATATCCTCTTTGCGCGCAGGACGTGCGCTTTGCCGCCCGAGCGCTCGTAAACGCCGATCAGTTCCTCTCCGGCGGTCACCGCCACCATCTCGCCTTCCCCGGGAGCCTCGACGCCTTCCAGGAACATGTCCAGTGACAGCGGGGCGCCGTTGCGCGCCCTGTCCTCGTACTCGCGCCGCAGCCTTAAGACCTTGTACCCTCGCAGGGCTTCCAGCGGCGGCAGGACCACCTTTTCTCCCGCGAGAAAAAGCGAGCGCAGCTTTCGCGGGGTCATCGCCTCCTCCACGCGGAAGGGGCCGGAAGCCAGCCGCCGCAGGCCCGAGAGCATGCCGCCGCACCCCAGGATACGCCCCAGGTGAAAGGCGATCTCGCGCACGTAGGTCCCGGGGGAGCAGGAGACGGTGATGTCCACCTCCGCGGTCTCTCCTGCACGCCGGAAGGCGGTCATCTCCGCACCGTAAACCGTTATCTTCCTTCCCTTACGCTCCACTTCCCGGCCGCGCCTGGCGTAGTAATAGAGGGGTTTTCCCCCGTGCTTCACGGCGGAATACATGGGCGGCACCTGCTCACGCTCCCCCGCCAGGGAGGTCACGGCCGCGGCGACCTCCTCCTCCGTCGCCTCGCAGGGGACGACCTCCCTCACCTTCCCCTCGGCGTCCATGGTGTCCGTGATGATGCCCAGCACCACCGTCCCCCGGTATACCTTGGGATCTCCGGGCACGTAGGGCTGCAGCTTGCTGGCCCTTCCTACCAGGATGACCAGCAGCCCGTCGGCCATGGGATCGAGGGTTCCCGCGTGCCCCACCCTCGTGGTCCCGACGAGTCCCCTCACCTCGTCCACCATGTCATGGGAAGTGGGCCCTGGTGGCTTATCGAGAAGGATCAGTCCGCAGGGCTCAGGACCAACCATGGGCATCCCGCAGTGCTTCCAGCAGCTCATCCAGGCTGCCGGCGAGGTCCTTCCGCGAGGTATAGCCGGCGGCCGTCGCATGCCCCCCTCCCCCCAGGGCGCGCGCTACCGGCCCTACCTGGAAATCGTCCCGGGAGCGCAGGCTCACGCGCACCCTGCCGTCATCCAGTTCCTTGAAGACCGCCGCCACCCTCGTCCCCCGTACCGCCCGCAGGTGATCTATGAGGTCCTCGGTCTCGGAGAGGGCGGCGCCGGTCTCGGCGAGGTCCTCGCGGGTTATGTAGCTGTAAACCAGCCCGCAATCCTCCACCACCTCCACGCGCCGCAGGGCGATTCCCAGGAGATGCGTGTAGGAAAGCGACTGGCTTTCGTACACCTCCCTCCCCACGCGGATCACGTCCGCTCCCTCCAGGGCCAACCGGTAGGCGATCATGAAGGTCTCAGCCTTCGTGTTTTGATGCTGGAAGCGCCCGGTGTCGGTGATGACGCCCGTGTAGAGGCAGGTGGCCGCATCGGGCCCGATGTCCCACCCGGCGTCCCTGGCGAGCTTGAAGACTATCTCCGAGGTGGAGGAAGCCTCGGGGTCCACGATGTTCAGGGGCGCGAACATCCTGTTATCCTCGTGGTGGTCTATGTTCACCAGCATACGCGCCGTTTCCGCTAAGCTCCTCAATCCCCCCAGGCGTTCGAGGTTGCCGCAGTCGAGGGCGATGAAGAGGTCGGGCGCCTCATGCGTCACGGCGGGCGCGGCGAGGTGTTCCCTTCCGGGGAGAAAGAGATACTGGGGCGGGTACTTTTCAGGGTCGGGCAGGGAGGAAAACACCCTTTTTCCCAGCGAGAGCAGGACCAGCGTCATGGCGAGATGGGAGCCCAGGCTGTCGCCGTCCGGGTTTTCGTGCGAGGAAACCGCGATGAACGATGCCTCCGCTACGGCTTTCGCCACGGCAGCGAACTCCTTCATCCCCCTCCGTCCTCCAGCTCATGCAGCATCTCCTGGACCCTCTGGCTCGCCTCGGCCCCCAGGTCACGGTGGAGGAAGAGCTCCGGCGTGTAACGCAACCTCACCCTCCTTCCCAGTTCCCGGCGCATGAAACCCCTCGCCCTTTCCAGTGCCGCCATGGCCGTATCCGACTCCTCCCGCGAGCCCAGGATACTCAGCCAGACATGGGCCACCCGCAGGTCCGGCGATACCTCGACCCTGGTGACGGTGACGAAGGTGACGCGGGGGTCCTTTACCTCCCTCTGTACTATCTCGCCCAGCGCCTCCCTGCACGCCTCGTTCACCCTCTTCATGCGCTCGGGTATCAAGCGACACCACCTCGTGCGATATTCCCGGGCAAGGTCAAGGCGTGAATATGGTGATGGGGGACGCGAGGACCTCCGCCTTCCCCAGGGCCCTCACGCTGCGGTCCACCCGGTGCAGGGTCTCCCTCGCCGCGTATTCGCTGTTGCTCACGCAGGTCACTCCCAGGCTGGACAGCTGCCAGAGGTCGTGCTTGTCGACTTCCGCCACGGCCACGTTGAAACGACCCCTGGTGCGGTCGATGATGCTCCTCAATACCTGGCGTTTCTCCTTGAGGCTCCTGCACTGCGGCATGTAGAGCTCCAGCTTCAAGGCTCCCACGTACATGGCGGCGACCCCCTCAGGCGCCGGGCTCCCCCTCTTCCCGGGGCTTCTCGCGCAATTCCACCACCTCTATGAGGTCCCCTTCCTTGATATCCTGGAAGTTTTCCAGCGCCACCCCGCATTCGTACCCTGCCGCCACGGAGCGCACGTCGTCCTTAAAACGGCGCAGAGATGCCACCCCTCCCTCGTACACGATAGACCCGTCCCTTACCAGCCGCACGCGCGAATTGCGGGTTATCTCCCCCTCCTTCACCAGGGCGCCCGCTACCGCTCCCTGGCGGGGGACGCGAAACACTGCCTTCACCTCCAGGAGGCCCGTCCTTATCTCCTCGTACTCCGGCTTGAGCATGCCGCGCAGCGCCGCCTCAAGCTCCTCGAGCAGCTGGTAGATCACGCGGTAGGTCCTTATCTCCACCTTCTCCCGCTCCGCAATCTCCTGGGACTTGGCGTCGGGGCGCACGTTGAAGCCCAGGATGACGGCGTCCGAGGCCTTGGCCAGCATCACGTCGTTCTCGTTTATGCCCCCCACCCCGGCGTGTATGACGTTCACGACGATGTCGCCCACCTTGATCTTGCCCACCGAATCCCTGACCGCTTCCACTGACCCCTGGGTGTCGGCCTTGATGATCAGGTTGGCCTCCTGCACCTCGCCTTCCTGTATCTGCCGGAAGAGGTCTTCCAGCGTCAGGGTTCGCGCGGGCCTCTCCTCCGCCATCGCCCTCTCTCGCGCGATCCTCGCCTCCACGATGGCCCTGGCCCTCTTCTCGTCCTCCACCACCATGAACTCCTCGCCCGCGGCCGGCACCGCATCCAGCCCCAGAACCTCCACCGGCATGGAAGGCCCCGCGGCGTCGACCACGCGGCCCCTGTCGTCCAGAAGAGCCCTCACCCGGCCGTACGACTTGCCCGCCACGATCGAGTCGCCCCTTCTCAGGGTCCCCCTCTTCACCAGCAGGGTGGCTACCGGGCCGCGCCCCTTCTCCAGCCTGGCCTCGATGACGTTCCCGCTGGCCGGCGCGTCGGGGTTGGCGCGAAAATCGTTGATCTCCGCCAGGAGCAGGATCATCTCCAGCAGGTGATCCAGGTTGGTGCGCTGTTTTGCCGATATGTCGACGAAAACCGTGTCGCCGCCCCATTCCTCGGGAACCAGGTTGAACTCCGTGAGCTGCTGCCTGACGCGCATGGGGTTCGCCTCGGGCTTGTCTATCTTGTTCACCGCCACCATGATGGGCACACCCGCCGCGCGCGCGTGGTCTATGGCCTCGATGGTCTGTGGCATGACGCCATCGTCCGCCGCCACCACCAGTACCGCGATGTCCGTTATGCTGGCGCCCCTGGCGCGCAGGGCCGTGAAGGATTCGTGTCCCGGCGTATCTATGAAAGTGATGGTCTTCCCCTCGTATTCCACAACGGATGCCCCGATGTGCTGGGTGATGCCCCCTTCCTCGCGGTCCGCCACCGCCGTACTCCTTATGGCATCAAGAAGAGAGGTCTTGCCGTGATCGACGTGGCCCATCACCGTGACCACGGGCGGCCTGGGCTGCATCTTCTCCGGGGCATCCTCGGATATCGCTACTTCCAGCGGCGCCTTGCTCTTCACCTCCAGCGTTATCCCCAGCTCCTCGGCGAGGAGCAGGAGCGCGTCTTCGGAGATGGCCCTGTCACCGGAAGCCTGTTCCCCAAGTCCCGAAAGGATGCGTATTATATCCCCCGGCCTTTTCCCGACCTTCTGCGCGAACTCGCGTACCGTTATGCCCAGTGGCACGCGCAAAACCTTGCGCATGGGCTTAGGCGGCGCCTCCGCCGGCTTCGTCCCGGCCACGAGCCCTGCCGCCTCGCGCCCCGGCCGCCGGCTCGGCACGGCGGTTTCCGCCGTTGGCCGGGGCCGGTGAACGGGGTGCCTCGCCCTCTCCCCGGTGCGAGGTCTCTGTGCCTCGGCGCGAGGTCTCTGTGCCTCCGGCTTCGCGGGGGCCGCGTGAGAGGCCTTCGCCCTGCCGTGTTCCACCTCCGAGGGCTTGCTTTCCTTTACCGCTCCCAGCGAAGCGGCTGCATCCGCGGCGGGCTTCGCCTCATGGGGCGCTTTCTTCTTGGCCGCCACCTTCCTCGCCCTCGCGGGAGCCGTGGCGGCCTTCACCTCCGCGCTTGCGGCCGACGTCGCTGCACCGTCGCCCTTCTTCGCGGCCTTCTTCGCCGCCCTGGCGGGCTTGGCGGCCTCTCCTCCGCCGAGTTTCTTCCTTACCTTTCCCTCCAGTTCCTCGCTTATGGAGGACAGTGGGTTCTGTATGTCCTCACCCATGGACTGGAGGGCCTCCAGCAGTTGCTTGCTGGTTATCCCCAACTCCTTGGCGACCTGGTGTACCCTCTTACCCGCCATGCCAGTTTCCCTTCCCGTTTCCGGTCATACCCGCCGGCAACCTCGCATCACGGCCTGGCTAACCGCCTTCCCGTATCTTCTATTCTGAACCGCTTCCTATCATATATTAAACGGGCAACGAAAAGATCGCGCGGCGTTCAGGCGAAGTCACCCCCGTCGGCACCTTCGCCATCCCCGGGAGACGTGTCCCCACCGGAGGACGCCTCCTCCCCTCCCGCTGCATGCTCTTCCTCAGCGACCCCGGCGTCTTGAGACACGCCTTCCTCCTCGCCGGGGGCCTCGTTTTCATCCTCGGCCCTCCACGCCTCCCCCGCCTTCCCGGCGTGGGCCACGTATCCCTGGCCCTCGTCCCTGTCCTGGGATTCGCTGCGGATATCGATCCTCCATCCCGTCAGCTTCGCGGCCAGGCGCGCGTTCTGCCCTTCCTTGCCGATGGCCAGGGATAGCTGCCCGTCGGGAACGATGACCTCGCAGAGCTCCTCCTCCGGATGGAAGATCACCTTCTTCACCTTGGCCGGTCCCAGGGCATTGGCCACGAACTCTTCCGGGGACTCCCTCCAGGGCACGATGTCCACCTTCTCGCCCCTGAGCTCGTTCACCACCGTGCGCACCCTGGACCCCCGCGCGCCGACGCATGCCCCCACCGGGTCCACGTTGCGGTCGTGCGAGAGCACGGCGATCTTGGAACGGTGGCCCGGCTCCCTCGCCACGGCCTTGATCTCCACGTAACCGTCGGCGATCTCCGGCACCTCGAGCTCGAAAAGCCTCTTCAGCAGGCCCGGGTGAGTGCGCGACACGATGATCTGCGGCCCCTTGCTCGACTTGCGCACCTCCACAACGTAGACCTTTATGCGCATGCCGTGCCTGTAGCGCTCGCCCGGCATCTGCTCCGAAAGGGGCAGCAGGGCCTCCACCTTGCCCAGGTCGACGAATACGTAACGCTGCTCCGACTGCTGGACGATGCCCGTTATGATGTCGCCCACCTTCTCCTGGTATTCCTCGAAGACGAGGTCCCTCTCCGCCTCGCGTATCCTCTGCAGTATCACCTGCTTCGCCGTCTGTGCCGCGATGCGGCCGAAATCGCGCGGCGTGACCTCCACCTCTCGCGTCTCGCCCGTCGCGTCATCGCTCTCCAGGGCATAGACATGTATGCTGCCGCTCTCCCTGTTCACCTCGACCCGCGCCTCTTCTGATTCGGAATAATTCTTCTTGTAGGCCGACAGCAGGGCGCTTTCCAGGGCCTCTATGATGGTCCCGGAATCGATTCCCTTCTCCCTCTCGATCTGGCGCAGGGCCTCCAGCCAATCCTGGTTCAAAACCGATCCCTTCTTCTTCCGTCTTCTTCCGCCGTTCCGTGGCCTCCCCTACCAGGGAGACGCGAAATGGAGCCTGGTCTTCTTCAGCGCCTCGTAGGGGAACACGATCTCCTCGTCGTCGACTTTGACCGTGACCTTCTCCTCGTCCGCGTCGACCAGGCGTCCGCACAGCTTCTGCCGTCCCTCGAAGGCCTGGCGCAACACCACCTCCACGTCGCGACCAAGAAAGCTCCTGAACTCCCTCGGCTTGCGCAGCACCCTCTGCAACCCGGGGGATTCCACCTCGAGATTGTAGCTCTCCTCGATGACGTTCTCCACGTCCAGGTGTCTGCCTATCACCTCGCTCATCTCCGCGCAGGTGTCCACGTCTATGCCTCCCTCCCGGTCAAGACACACGGTGACCACCAGCCTCCTTCCCCTACGCTCCACGTATACGGAGACGAGGCGGACGTCGCTCTCCCGGAGGCAATCCTCGATCAGTCCCTCCAGGTGTTCCTCCATCTGCGCGAAAGGCGATGCGTGCATCCTTTTCACCCCGTTCGCCAAATAAAAAGTGGGCTCCAGCCCACTCGGCTCCCATGTTACGCTCTGTTAGTGACATTATAGCAAACACGCGGTTCGCGGGCAATCTCGTGTGCTGGTTCACTACATGGTGAACACATCATCCCTATCCTTGCTCTCCTCCATCCACGCCTTCAGGAACTCCATGGGGGTGAGATAACCCAGGCTCTGGTGTGGTCTCACGTAATTGTACACGTAATTCCATCTGCAAAGGATCTCGTTGAGC
>JACIXC010000025.1 GCA_014360655.1 Actinomycetota bacterium
AACGTCATCCTGGGATGCCTGGAGGACCACGCCCTGCCGGTGGTCCTCACCACCAACCGGGCGGACGCCCTGGACCCCGCCCTGGAGCGCCGGCTGACCCTGAAGGTCGCCTTCGGCGTGCCGGGGCCGGAGGAGAGGGAGCGCATCTGGCGCCTGCACCTGCCGTCCGGCCTTCCCCTGGCCGAGGACGTGGACGTGGCCCGGCTGGCGAGGGTCTACGAGCTCGCCGGCGGGAACATCAAGAACGCCGTGGTGGCGGCCGCGAGGCGGGCCATCGCCCGGGCGCGGGACGCGGCCTCGGCGGTGGTCGCCATGCGGGACCTGGAGCGGGCCTGCCGGGACGAGTGCGAGGGCGGCGCGTTCTCCGCGGGCGGGAGGAGAAAGGTGGGCTTCCTGGCCTTTAAACGCTATAACAGTTGAATATGGATTGAGATATCATGCAGGTTCTCCCCCCCTTTTTTTCTCTACCTGAAATCCATGGAAGTGGGCAAACCGTGAGCTAATAAATGGTAGAATAAGGTTAACAATGAGAAGCTGCGAGAAAATCATTATATGCGAGGAGGGGGAATGACCAGGAACTACTGGCTTGACTTGTTCACGGGAAAGACATGGGAGGAATTCCTCAAGGCTGGCGGGAATGTTTCGGGCTTCAGGGAAAGGAGAGGGAAAATATGTGGGAAGATTAAGCCGGGGGATTTTTTACTCTGCTATTGCACGGGTATATCCCGGTGGATAGGTCTTCTTGAAGTAAGCGGCCCGGTATTTTACGACGACAAGACAAAGATTTGGTCGCAGGAGACCTTCCCCTGGAGATTCCCCGTAAAAATATTGATTGCCTTGAAGCCAGAAAATGCGGTTCCCATCCTGTCTCTACGCGACGAGTTGTCTTATTTCCGGAATTTGAAGAATCCCAATGCGTGGACGGGGCACTTCCGCGGATCACCTGCAAGGATAAGGCCCGAAGACGCACGCATAGTGATATCGGCCCTGAAGAAGGCAAAAGATAATCCGGTGGAAATTCCATATGACGAGAAGAAATACGGGAGAACGCCCGTAAAAATTCGGAGATATGAAACTAAGTCCGGATCCGTAACGATACCGGAAGAGGAGGAAGAGGCTGAAGGAAAAGAGGGGATAGACAAACACAGGGAAATACAGTGGATGTTGATCAAGCTGGGAAGCGATCTCGGCCTGAACGTGGCAGTTGCCCGCAATGATAGAAATAAGGAATTTAGTGGGAAGAAATTCAGCGACTTCTGCCTGGATGAGATCCCGCTTCATTTTGACGAAGCGACCAATAAGACGATCGACAACATAGACGTTATCTGGCTTAAAGGAAATTCGATAGAGGCCGCATTTGAAGTAGAGCACACGACGTCCATCTATAGTGGCATACTTCGCATGTCCGACCTTATCTCTATGCAGCCGAACATCAAAATAAAATTGTATATCGTAGCGCCGGAGGAGCGTCGAGAAAAAGTCTTCAAGGAGATCATGCGGCCCACATTTGCTAAGATGGAACCACCGCTATCGCAGTGCTGCAAATACATCTCTTACTCGACGCTAAAGAAAAAGATGGAAGAAATAAAAGAAGTAATACAAGATCTGAAGCCAAGTTTTATCGATAAAATAGCCGAATCGTGTCCTGCGGAGAATTAGGGATAGCGTCAAGAGATTTGTGTCCAGAGACCCAGCCTTCCTCAAGTACCCGGAGCAGTTGCGTCACTATATCTACACCGACAACCAGCTGGAGAGGGTGGGCAAAGAGATGAAGAGGAGGGCCAGGATCATCGAGGCTTCTCCTCGGAGGAGAGCCTTCTTTCCGATCTCCACCTTATCCTCAAGAACGGGAACGAAAGGCTTCAGCAGAGGAGGCTCCGGGGTTTTGCCAAATTGTAGTTGGAGGAGGAAGGCCATATGTCGGACGCGAATTTCATGACGCTATCACGAAGAACATTCCGGTTCAGAAATCAGCTTCCTCAAGAAACCGTAACCAACGGACGTCTTGGCGCCTATGCCGTGCTTGAGAAGCGCATCCTTGACCCAGTCGGAGATTCTGCGGTTTCCAATCTGCTTTTCTAGCACATAGCCATAGCGCTTTTCCGCCATGATGGCGAACTTGAAAGGGCTTCCCTCCACGGTCAGGAAATGAACCGGTATGGGGCTCATGCTGTCAACCGGCGGCTCCTGCTTCGCATAATATCCCGAAAAATGCGGGTTCATGATGTCCGGCCTTATTTTTGGCGGCTTGACCGGGAAGGCGTCCAAGAATATCACTTTGCCCTTCTTCGACTGGTTCCCGAACACCTCCCTTACCCCGTCGAGCTCATCCCAGCCGGCGTGCAGCTTTTCAAGCAACGCTTCGCTGGGCTTGACCACATCCTTGTCGCGCCTGACGGTCAGGCCGATTTGGAGCGCCTTCAAGGCCTCATCGATACTGACCCCTTTGTCTGCCCGGTATTTCTCGAGGTCGGGCATATCGACGGCCTTGTCCAGCACGGCCAGGTTGTCTTCCGGGAAGAAACCCGAAAGCAGGGTTGTTACGATGTGGTGCCTCGTGACGCCCTTGATGGCGCTGCCTGGGATATAGGGGAACCCGTAGATATGGTGCAGGGTCATGGATGTTTCGTAAACGCTCTCGCCGCCTAGCCCCACCACCATCCTCCATTCCGGCCGCAGGATTCCGATCTCCACCACTTCATATTCCTCGGCAGAACGCCGACCGTTGTCCAACCTGTCCAATAACGCTTGAAAGTCTATCCCCCCATATCCTTTCGGCTCAACACGTAGTTTCTTGCCGGGTTTTCCGCTCCTGGGCTTCTCTTGCACGAACAACCTGAAACCCTTGTTCTCTTCTTTTTCCAACAACTGTGCGGCTTTATTGAGCAAAAGATAATAGTTATCTATATCATCCCGGTTTCTTATGAGTCCCCGGGTGTCCTTCGGGAGTTGGGCATTCTCGGCTTTCCACACATCGACATAATAACTCCCGCCCGCAGCAGTTTTTCCGCCGCGCCCTCCGCCCCATTGCTGGCCTTTTCGCGGAAGCTGTTGTAGCTGCCGATATCCGCCATCCTTTTGTGGTTTTGACTCCGCCGCCTTCTTGGGATATTCCTTGCCGTCTATGAAAAGCTTTTGTACGGTGCCTCCCGGCCGCTCTATCTCGCATTCCTTCCCGTTGAGGCTGTCGTCTTTGAAGGCGTATGCGGAAAGCGGTATTTTTTTACCGCCTACCTCTACCTCCGCGGAATAGCCCTTCTTGGCCTTCTTGACAATAAGAATGCCCTTTTCCCTCACCTCAAGATTCACCGCCCTCGCCCTCGATAATACCGTCCGCGAAACGGCGCAGCCAGTTCAGCAGCGACAGCGCCTCCGCAGTGGCCACGCGGTAGTCCTTGCTATCCAGGTCGATGATCGATTTAACCAGATCGTTGCCGCTTTGGATGACGGAATTGGGACATTTACGTAGCCAGTCTCCCAACTGCTCGTAGATCATGTCGTACGCGTTCTTTCCTTCATCTTTCGAACGCTTCGACTTGACGAAAGCGAGCGTCTGTCCGAGCCCGTTGGTCTTGATCATCACGGGCAGCTTTTTCACATACGACTTATAGTCTTTTGCTTTATCGCCCAGTTGCTTAACGGCTCCCGTTACGTAGCCGTAAGCCTCCGAGGCACGACCCTGTTCCAGGGTCTTTACGAGCGGTTTCTCGGCCAATTCTCACACCTCCGGGAAGCTCAGGCGCACCAAGCCCTTGCCTATAAGTCAGGGCTTTGAGCTTGGCAATCCATGGTCTCTTCTCTATCCGGGAAGCTCAGGCGCACCAAGCCCTTGCCTATGGTGGCGTTGCCGCCGATCTGTATGACCTCAGGGACGCCCCTCCTGAAAAGCTCCAGGACCAAGGTCGCTTCGTCCTTTCCCTCCTGCTTGAAATAGGCGTCCTTCGCGTCTTTTTTCTGGTACACCGGCGCGGCGAGGGCAAGGGTGTAGAGGATGCTTTCCTGGGGCAGGTATTCCTCGTAGAAAAGCGCGCCCGAAGCCACGGTCCCCGTATCGGCGTCGATCCTCGTCCTCGCCACCACCTCGGTGGAGAGCTCGACGAAGTCGCGGAAATCGTCGTCCGTCAGCACCACTAGGCTGTTTCGCATCTTTTCCATCCAGTAGGCCAGGAGATCGCCACCGCCGCCGCCTGTCTTGAACATGGTTTCCGCCAGCCAGTCGGCGAGCTGCGAGCAGGAAGCGTCCTTCTTCACCGGGAAGGTGTATTCTTCAAGGACGACCCGGATTTCTCCATCACGATCGAATATCACCCCGCTTTGTTCCGTGACGGTGTTCTTGGGAGGGGACTCCGGCAACTTGATGCCCGCGAGGCCTAACTCATCGCGCAGCCGCTCCAGGACGTGCGGGCACGTTATCCACGCGAACACGCCTTTCATGGATTTCACGGGGAAGGCGATAAGGCGGCCGTCGGTAAAACCCAGCGCCCCCGAGTGAAGGTCGCCCTGTTCGGGTCCGAACACCTGCTCGATCAACTTCTCTAGCCTATCGTTGTCCGCCGACCCGTTGCCAATGAGAGACTTCAGCTTCTCCTTCACGGCCGGGCTTTCGAACGCCTCCCTGAGGCAGCCCTTGATCCCCGAGGATTCGATCTTGGGGAACCCCGTGTGCTTTTCCCTTTGAATGGGCAGGTCGACAAGGCCAAGCTCCGTCCCGCTTCCCACGTGCACCGGTGACTCCGCGAGCATGAACACCGGCAATGCTTTCTTAAACATATTCCACCTCCATGGATGTACTACGCTCGCCCTTTTCGATTGTAACCGGTTTATAGAGTGTTTTGTTGAAGATTTTTCCGGCGTCGCTTCTTAGTAAAGCCCTTAACCTGTCCACGTATTCGGAGTCGGCGTTGTGTACCTCGCTGCCTGTATAGAAGGACGCGATATGGAGGTCCATCTCGGAGGCGCCGTAATCCGTTTCCCATTCGTCACGGCTCCATACGATGCGCGCCTCTTGGCCCTCCGTCCTGGTCTTGTAGCAGTGAAAGCCGTCCGGAAGATCGAGGCCTTTCAGTGAATGCCTGAGGTCGGATTCGCTGCTGCGCGCGAGAAGCTTCGCCCTCAAGCCGGAGAGAGTCCTGGCAAGCGCGCGCCTGTCGCCCACGTCAAGCCGATCCCACTCCCTTTTGGCATGTTCGCTAAAATACACGATCTCCCGCCTCGTCCTATATCGCCGCCACATGATCGTCCCGAGCGCGCTCATGGACAGTAACCCATCCGAGAATTCCACCAGGGCATCCAGCTCAGGATGTTTCTTCACGGGATCTCCTCCCGGACACTCGATCACGCCGTTCTTTTCCAGCTCGGAAAGTAGTCCGGCGTGAGCGTCGAAGACGGCCCAGGCGATGTCCATGGGCGCCTGCGGGATCTCTATTAAAGCGTCGGTGTTCTCGAATATGTAATAGAGGCGTATATCGTTTAGTTGGCCGAAGATGGTCAGGAGGGGGATGGTGGCCTTGAACCCGCCTGTCATATTGATAACCATGTTGCCCCCGCATTCATCATGCAGACGGTAGAGCCGGCGGAGGAGGTTTTTCGATCCCTCTTCCCTGTAAAGCCCGGCGTCCGCTACCTGCAATCCCTTTATGGTGTCCTGCTCGCGGTTATAACGGGACTCCACCCCGATGCCGCAACCCGTCTCGGCGAGCAGGTCCGCCGCCACCATGGAAAGGACGGTATCGGTAGATATAAGCCTGATAACGAGGTCGTCTCTCAGCCTGTCTCGCAGTTTCAACACGCTTTTCGTCTCCGCTGATGCCTCCTGGGGTTTGCTCACGAGGAATTCCTTCAATGGCCATTTCAGCTTGTTGATGCGCTCGGCCTTCGTATCATACGCCGAGCCCGGCTCGTCTCGCAGGACTTCATAATGCTCCCTTATATCGCGCTTGCCCTCGAGGTAATTCTCGTAGAGGGAGATGCCCACGGTGGTCACCACAGTCTTCATTCCATCGCTCCCACGAAAGACAGGCCGAATCCCTGTTCGGGACAGTCATCCGAAATGTTCGCGTAATCGAAGCGCCGCAGGACTTCCTCAATGTCTCCCTCCAGGATCTCGAAATAATAAACGCTCCCGGCCGGCACGGCCCTGCGCATGGGCTTGGGCACGTTGCGGTGGACGTCCCAGCCGCCGATATGCAGTGGTTTCCCTATCCCGGCATAGAGAAGCCTGAGCCTCAGTCCAGCAGGCTCTATCTTCCCTCTTTCGCCACGGTCTACAAGCTCTATCGCCCCTCTTTCGCCACGGCCTAAAAAGAGGCTTGGCAACCAGCCATTTTTGAAAATCGCATGGGTGGCGAGGTAGAGCTTAAACCTCTTGCTTTGCTTGATGCGCGACTTTATATCGTTAGATTCCTGCTTGCTGCTGCGCGGCTGTTCGACGCCGTTCAGTTTCCGGACCGTGCAGGGCTTTCCGTCCCCGCCCAGGCGCACGAAAAATCCGTCAGGGTAATCGTTCGCTCCCTCGCAATCGACGAGAAACGATGAACTTGTGATCGACCCATCGCGGTTCCTGAAACCAAGCCGGTGCATGTTTACGCGGTAAAGGAAACCTTCTTGGGAAGCGTGCGTTGCCGCGTCCCGCTTTATGCCCAGTTTCGGTTCCTGCATTACGACATCGTGTAGGGGATAGCCGTGGTAATCGGAGGCCGCGCATTTCAGGTATTCCCTGAACGAGGAAAGGGAGATGAAATAGCCCG
The DNA here is from genome assembly GCA_014360655.1 of Actinomycetota bacterium. Taxonomy (NCBI): domain Bacteria; kingdom Bacillati; phylum Actinomycetota; species Actinomycetota bacterium. Next base: position 6,747 of record JACIXC010000025.1, read on the forward strand.
AGCTGTCCTTCATGAGCGAACCGCTTTGCGGAAGAAGCATCAGCTCCATGTCCCTGTTCGGAGGCAACAAGCACGGCAGGCTCTTTTTCGGAGCCGGCTCGAGTCTGAGCAGGAGGTTTTTCCTGTTTGGGTCGTTGGGGTCTTTCTCCCTCCCCAGGTCCAGCGGAGCGGGAAGGAGCGTCTCTTCGCCCATTCTCAGGAATACTCCCTTGAGGGCAAACGATCCCGGCTCTTCCGGAGTACCCACCGCCTCTTTCATCTCCCCCGCGGCAAACCTTTCGAGACCACCGTTATAGGCGATATAGGCGCTCCTCAAAGCGCCGTAAACCGTCGAAGGCGGGGGCGGGAAAACGCTGCCCGCCATGGCCTCGTCTCCCATGGTGAACGGCTTGCCGTCTCTGAAGAACAACGGGTCGAAGGGCGTTATCTCAAACATCATGATCATGGCTCCCTGGCGATAAAGGCCGCCGTCTCCAACATCGATATGAAATTGCCCAGGCTCCCGGCGTTTAGGTAAAGGGACTTCAACCCTGCGGTCCAGCCCTCGATCAGCGCGTCGCGGCGGACATCGTCCTTTTTCCTGGATATGAAAGAACGCTTGAGCAACCTGCGCGTCTCCGACGCGATCATCTCGTCCAGGTGCGGTATCCTCTCTTCCGGGTTGAAGCGCTGGAAGGTTTCCTTGAACTTGTAGACGAAACGGTCCGAAAAGCCTGCTTCTGATTTGCTTTCAGCCCCCTTGAGGGCGTCAGCCAGTTCTTTGAGCATCGCCGCCGTTCCACCCTTTCGGAGGATATCGACTCCGTCCTGGTAGAACCATTTCCACGTGGTCTCCATCCTCTCCCCGCTGCCCTTCAACACGGTTATGCTGAAGGCGTTTTTACCCGGCAGCGATTTGGCCTTCTCCTCGGCCTCGCGCACCGCCTCCATGACCATACTGAGGGGTGTCCTGTAATGGGATATGCATACTCCCATCGAGGCCGTCGCACCTGGCCCCATGGTCAAGAGGATCCGCTCGTCCCTCTCCACGAACCCCGATACGCAGGCGGAAAAATCGACCTTTTCGAGGCTTCCGTCGATGTGGCCCGAGAATGCTCCCCTTAGTCTCGTCATCAGGTCGAAGAGGTCATCGAGGTTGACCAAGGCGAGGGCATCGTCGCCGCCCGCATATATCAGGTACCCGTCATGCTTTACCGTCACCAGCTCTTTTACCATCACCTGAGAGTAATCCTTCAGCGCCGAGCTTATGGTGGCGTGCATGGCGGGGGTGAGGGGGCGCTTCTTGCGCTCAAGCTGCGCCTTGAATTCGGCATCGAGGGTCTGCCAGACCCGTGGATGGTATATCTCGCCGTACAAAGGGGCGAGCTCTCCGGAAAGCCACTTGCCCATGTCGTCTCCATCCAGTTTTACGACGGCGTAATACTTGGGGGTTTTGACCTTTTTCCCCCTGAGCAGCTTTTCTAAAGCGTTCTTGGCCGTTTCGAGCATCCCGACGTCCAGCCCGTTCTTCTCGAAAAAGCGCTCCGTTAGGTTCTCCTCGTACAGCAATTGGGGATCGTAATCGTCGCCGAACAGACTCGTGTACTCTTGATATGCGTTCTCTTCATGCAGGATGTTTATCGCTTTTCTCAGGGTGACCTCGGCGATGGACGGGAATTCCACGATCGCTTGCTTGCCCAACTCACGCCGGAAATACCTCTCCGCGCCGCGCTTGCTGAAGCAGACGGCGCAGAGCCCTTCTCCGGGCTGGAGGAATTTCGGCGTCACCTGCGAGTTTTCGACGTCGAAGATAACCGCGTCCCCGTTGAACAGCTTTGACCGCCGGAGCCTGTCGTCCTCAAGGGCTTCCTCGCCCAGGCCCTTTTTGTAAAAGAGGACGTTGCGCTCGCCGCACAGCGAGCATTTCCTGCCCTGTTCCGTGAGCTGTTCGAAATAGTTCATGTTCTTAAGCGAGCCGGCGGTTTTCTCGCAGAACGAATACAGGAGGGAATAGACGTTGCCTATATTGGGCGAATACTCGCCCTCCTTCTCCGCGAAGCCCAGGACGCTCCTCATAGCCTCTATCGATTCGGGGTCGAGGTATTTCCCCAAGCTATCTATCGCGACTTGCCAAGCCTTGCTTTCGTCGTCGTCTTTGAACCATGGGAGAAAGACCCAGTAGGCGTTGAGTGATTTCTTGAGCTGTTCCCGGAAGCCGGGCGGTTCTTGGATCCCGAACTCCTCCAGCACCGTGTTGCCGATGTCACACAGCGCTTTCTTTACCAGCGCGTCGAGATCGCAACCCAGGTTGCGCAGTTCCTCCTCGTCCTTCTCCGGGATTATGGCGAGGGTCCTGTTGGGAATGCTCGGCGCCGTGAGCTCCCCGGCCGCGCTGTTCTCCACCTCGATGCCCAGCCTAGCCAGCCAGATATCCGCGAACGGCTGCCCGTGGATGTCCGGGAAGATCACGCAATCCGGTCCGTACAGGTCCGAGATCCTCTCTATTGCCTTCCAGTTAAGGAAGGACAGGAGGTAGCTGCCCCAGAAGAGGTCCTGGGCCTTCCTGGCCTCCGCTATAAAGCGCTGCGCCCCCCCGATGGAGAAGAGCATGAGAGAGCAGTTGCTCAGCAGCAGGCTGTCCGCGTACCCCGACCTGCTGCAAGCGGAAGCGATCTTGCTGTGCTCGAAGATGGAGTGGTCTGGCATCCTGGTATCGGCGGGCGCCAAAGCCCAGAGTTTTCCCTCGAATCCCCCGCAGTGTTTTACGACCTTGGGTTTGAGGTTTCTCCAGAGGTCGAGGAACCGGGTCTTTTCGTCCTCGTATTCCTTGCCGGCAAGCTCTTCAATGGCCTTGTCGGCCGCATCGATGAACCTTTTTTTATCGACGCCCTTGATGCACTCCGCTCCCTCAAGCTCGCGGCCCGACAGGGGATGCTTTATGCACGGGTCCTCCAGGAATTTGACCTGCATAGCCTGGTTCCTGGATGCGCCCTTGGGCAGGAACGCGCGCTCCATCGCCGAGGCGATGTGGTCGGCCGCCTCCACTCCCTCTATTCTCACCCCTAACCTTTCCGACAGCTCGGACGCCCTTCTTTCGTGGCTGATGCCCTGCATGAGTATAAAGGGCTTGTCCACGGGATCGTGCAGGTAAGCCGCAAGCTTGCGAGAGAAGGTCTCTACGCTCATAGCGCTCCTTTGAACTGCTCCAATTTTTTCAGGTCACATTGCTTATAATGTTTCGGGTATTGAGGGTTGAGGGTCGTGACCACGGGCGCGTACCCGCTTCCGAGCTTTATTGCGCTCACGTAAACGGGAGAGGCCATTCGCGGGCTTGCGCTTCCGAGCGACGGGTCGCTGTGGTCATGTGTCGCCTGGCCGATCCTTCTCACCAAAGCTTCCCAACTATCGTCCATCCGGCCGATGAATATCTCCCTGATCCACGGGTAGCGCCCACCTCTCTTCTGGGCGTCATCCCCCCTTGCGATGACCCTCTCCCTTCTGCCGTCCTCTCTTATCTCGAACCCCGAGTCCCCAGTGATTGCTTGCAGTTTATTGTATATGTGTTCCATGAGCGATTGTCGGTCGGAGAAACACCAATCCGTCTTGACCACGCTCCCAAAGCCGCGCCGGCTGCGCTTCCCTACCCCTCCGAGGAGGAGCGCCAGCTCGAGGATGTCAGCATAGAGATCGAGGTTTCCTCTCGCATGTAAGTGAAGCTCGAATTCCCGACCAGGGCACAAGCCGGGGATTTCAAAAGCCTTATTTCCTGAAGAAATGTGAGGAAGAGGCTGGTATTTTTTTTGCGCTAAATCGCCTTTTGATATTGCCCTTATGGTCAGCGGCGATCTGCCCGCCCCCTCCGCGCTGCTCCCGAACAGCCCTGCCTCTTCGCGGTAGAGCTTTTCGACATCCTTTTCCGCGACCGCGGCCCTCCACCAGTAGCGCATGCATCCCTTGAACGAGGGGGCACGCAGCTCCGGGGTTTCGCCGTCAGCACTGCTTAAGAAAATCGGCGTGATTATCTCGAGATGGAACACCTTGGATTTGATGCTCGTTGTCTCAGTCAAGCCAGCCTCCCCTCGTGCCTAGCGCCGGAATGCGGTGCGCACTGCGTAAAAGCCCGTTTCTCCTGCCCCACCCGGTGATGAAATCCATCGCTGTCATTTTAACAAACCCCTTACCAAGATTTCCACCATGTTTCTGAACCTGGGCAGCATCTTCACCTGCTTACCTGCCCCGTTCGGTTCTTGCGCAATCACCCGACAGCCTGCGATTGCGGTTCGCGTTTCCCGGCTGTCCGCTCTCCGCTACTTTTACTTTTCCCCTGCGTTCGCCTCCGAGATCACCCGCTGCCAACGTTCAACATTCTAAATACGCGCAGTGACAGGATCTGTAACAGTTTTTCGGCAAACTGATTCATTGCCCATTTCATGCATGTGGTTCCCCTTCCCCTGCCGTAACCGTGGCCCGGGGACTTAATTGCTATCTAGGCAGGTATCTGCCACATCGTGTCCGGGCATTTCCCGGCAGTGGCGGGCGGAGCATATTTTCTTCGCGAGCCGTATGTAACAGATGCGGATACCATTCGTAATAAGAGCGAAAACGTGAAACGAAAGCAAAGATGGAAGCGAGAAACCGCATACGACGCCGGGCCGGCGGCGCCACGCGGCGCTTAAGGGAAAGGAAGGCTATGGAGAGTGACTGCGAATAAGGCCTACTCGGCATCTGGGGTTGAAAAGGCGGTGCCCGCGGCGGGTTGCGGGGCGCCGCCCCAGCCGCCTGTTGTTCGCATGGGGTCGGTGGGCGATCACGAGGGACGTGTTTGGCCTGCTCGAGCCGGTCGCTATCAATACCCCTTACGCCAGCCCGTGTTGACGACGACACCCGAGCGGCAGTAGACTTTTTGTGCGGCCTTCGGGCCGCGTGAGAGCCGCTGTATCGAGTGGCGCTTCCCTTGAGGCGCCGATTGCGGATACGGTGGCGCTTTTGCTTTTCGCACCTTGAAAAGAACGTAGGCAGGATGGGCTGAGCGTGCGATTACCCCGCAACCGCGGCGAGTGGGAGCGCCGTTGTGCTTCCGAGAGAAGGAGGTAATCGCATGCGCACGACAATAAAAGGCAAATTACAACCGGGTGGCAAGGAGGGTCAAACCGGCCTGTTGCCTTCGGGCGGCGGCGATCATGCATGCGGAGACGCAGCCCTCCCGTCCGGAGACGGGGAGCTACTGCTGTCACTTTATCGGGAAGAGCGGCCGTTCCTGCTTCGCGTCATCAAAAACAACCCTTACTGCCTCGCGGGCATGGAGGAGGACATCCTCCACGAGGCGGTGGAGAGACTGCTGGAGAAGGTGGGCAAGGATCACAAGGGCTGGGAGAGCCGCGCCCACTGCCGCAATTCCCTCCTCGTGACGGCGAAGAACCTCGCTATAGATCACAGCCGCAGGGAAGCGCGCAGGTCCAGGCTGTTCCTGTACCAGGCGGAGTTGGTCCGCCATGCGAGCGGCGAGCGCGAGGAGGGCGAGCCGTTCCTCGATTACGAAGGGTTGGTGGCGCGTTCCGGCAGCGATAACGGACCCGAGGATCTCCTGCTACGATCAGAGGATTATTCCCGCGTCCGGGTGATGCTGGAGTCCTTGGAAGAGGAGGAGAAACACCTGCTCTTCATGCGCGAGGAGCTGGGGCTCCCCTGGGAAAAGGTTGCCGCCGTAGTGGGGACGAGCCCTGAAACCCTGCGCGTGCGCTACGCTCGCCTCAAGGCCAGGCTCCGCCGCGCTTTCCGGGATGGGGTGGGAAGCTGATGGATTTATGGTATCCTCAAGGCAGAGTAAGCCTGCTGTTGTCAGCTTTGGCGGGGTGAGCGGAATGGGCCGGGAGGACATGGCTTCCCTGTGCGAGGAATGGGAAAGCCTGATTTCCAGCGGTCGCAGGAAAGAGGCGGAGGAGCTTTATTGGCGGGAACTCTTCCCGCTGGTGCGGAAGGCTTTCCGGCAGCGGTGCAAGGATTTCACCGGTCGTTACGATGCCCTGATCATGACCGTGGGCACTACCCCCCAACCCCTCATCCTCACCCTGGACGCGGTACGCCCGCGCAGGGTCTTCTTCATATACACTTCCGACACCGAGGCGCACCTGGCGAAGGTGATACGCGAGGTGGACTTCCTCCGTGACCACGAGGTGCAGTACGACCGCGAGAAAGTCGATCCCGACGACCCCGAGGAGATATACGAGAAGATCGGCAGGCGCTGGCAGGAATGGTCTCGCGAAGGAGAGCTGAACTGCGCCCTTGACAACACCGGGGGCAAGAAGTCCATGGTCAGCGCCGCGGCGGCAGCGGCGAACTTCCTGGGCATCGATCTGCTCTATGTGGATCACCGGAAATACCTGCCCGATTTTAGGATCCCTTTGCCAGGGACGGAATACCTCACCCATCTGCCCAATCCCTACATAACCTTGGGCGACCTGAAGATCCGCCAGTGCCTGGACCTGTTCAACGCGGGGAGCTTCGAGTCCGCGGAAGAGAAGCTGAAGGAAGCCGGAGAGGAGATCAAGGGAAAGCGGGCTCTCCCGGTGGTGGCGAGGGTGAACATCCTCCACGACATCGTGCGGGGGTTTTCCCTCTGGGATCGTTTCCACTACGGCCTGGCCCACAAGGAGCTCAAGAAAGCGCTTGAGTCCGCCCGCAGGTATGAGCTGGATTTAGATATAGAGGGGCTGGAGAAGAACCTCGTCGCACTCGAAGCCCTCTCGCGCGAGGGTAGGGGAGGCAGCTTTTTCGGGATATTGAGCAAGCACCCTGATTTCGGGCTACGCCTGGCGGTGGACCTCTATTGCAACGCTTCAAGGAGGGAAAGGGCGGGGGCTCCCGACGACGCAGCGGTCAGGCTATACCGCTGCCTGGAGCTCATCTCCCAACTGCGGTTGGCTCAGACCCCGGGCGTGAACGGAAGGGGGTTCGGCACCGAAAGATTCGAATGGGACAATGTGCCGCAAGCGGTTAAGGCGAGATATGAGCAACTGGCGAGGGCTGTTTTCGGGCATGATTACGTGCGAACGCCCCGCGATGTCGCGTTGATGCATGGACACCTGCTGCTCGCGGCTTTCGGGGACCCTTTGTGGCGGAAAGCCGACGAGGAGGACTTGAGGGCATTTCACAAGACGGTGAACAAGCGCAACGACCTCATGCTCATCCATGGAACCAGGCGGGCAAAACCGCAAGACGTCGAAGAATTCACCGGCTGGGTGGGAATGCTCCTGGACGGCCTCGCTCGCCTCATGGGAGAGGACCTGGGCGACCTGTTGGACCAGCACACCTTTATCTCCCTTTAGCGGGATTGCGGCCGGTGGGGCCACCGGCGGCGCAGGAGTTGGTTAAGGATTCGGAGGTTGAGGCTTGGGTTTGCTCATGGAGCTCAGCCTTGAACTCGAGGTGACCGCGGCGGTGGAGATCACGGCCGGGGGCGGCCAGCGCTTCAACGCCCTCTTCCTCGACTTGGTGAGGGAAGCGGACCTCTCCATGTCCACGCGACTGCACGACATGAGGGCGCCTAAGCCTTACACCGTGTCCCCTCTCATGGGAGAGATGGAGTCCTTGAGCGGAGGCAGGCTGAGATTGAGAGCGGGAAGGCCTTACGCATTACGTTTCACCATGCTCGACGACAAACTTGTAGCCTTGTGGGATGAGGAACTGCTCCCGGGATTGCGGGGGCGCCGTCTGCGCCTGGGGGACGCGGAATTCACGGTGGCGGAAGTCAGGAAAACGGTCACGGACGCCGACGACCTCTACCGCGCATGCATCGTGAGCAGGAAGGAGCCTCCTCGCAAGCTCATCCTGAGGTTCGTGAGCCCCACCGCTTTCCGCAGCGGCGGTTATAACGTACTCTTTCCTGTTCCCCGCCTAGTATGGCAAAGCGCCAACCGCGCTTGGTCGGCCGTTTCCCGCGTGGATCTTGGCGATAACCTGCATGTCCTGGCGGAGGAGGGAGTGCGGCCTGCGCGCTTCAACCTCTCCACCCACATACTTCACTTCGACCGCTCCCGCCAGGTTGGCGTGGTGGGTCGCTGCGAGTACATGCTAAGCGCCGATGACGAGGACCTGTGCCGCGCCTTTCACCTCCTCGCGCGCTTCTGCGAATACTCCGGGCTGGGGATGAAAACCACCATGGGTATGGGCCAGGTCCGCTTCGGTGACGGTCGGAACGAGAGGGGCGCCTGAGCAATCCGGCCTCTATGACGAAGCCGGCCTTGTCCTTAATGCGGCTTTCATGCAAATGCGACCGTGGTGACGCCTGTGCCTCGCTTTCCGTGAATCACCCTTCACTTTTTGGGTCGCAGGGAGCCTTCGCCTCATTCGCGGTATCTTGTAGCGAATCGCTCCCCAAAGCGTATTATCAAGTGCCCGGAGCTAAAGGAAAATGGCGATTCTATATATATTGGAACAAGGCGCGAAACTGCGTCGTAAAGGGTCCCGCATCGTAGTTGAAAAGGACGACGAGGTGATCGCGGACGTCCCGGGCTTTAAGCTGGACCAGGTCGTGGTCTACGGGAACGTTTCCTTTACCGTGCCCATACTCGAGTACCTCTTGAAGGCGGACGTCGGGGTATCCTTCCTGAGCGTGCGGGGGAAACTCAAGGGGCACCTGTGGCCGGCCTTTTCGAACCACGGCCTTCTGCGGCGCGTGCAGTTCCGAGCTACAGAGGATGCCTGCAAGTGCCTGGATTTGGCCAAGGCTTTCGTGCACGGCAAGGCGCACAACCAGAGGATATTGCTCCAGCGCCATCGCAGGCGTAAAGGCCTCTCGGTCCTGGACGCTCCCATAGAAGCCCTCAAGCGTTCTCTTATCGACCTACACCATGCGGATACCCTGAACGAGGTCCGGGGCATAGAGGGACGCGCCTCCGCGGTCTACTTCGCCGGCTTGCGGGAGCTGATTCCCGGGGATTTCTCCTTCCCGTGCCGTACCCGTAGGCCACCGCGCGATGCCGTGAATGCGCTGCTCAGCCTCGGCTATTCCCTGTTGCTGAACAACGTGTGGTCGGCGATTGAGGTTACCGGCCTTGATCCCTATCAAGGTTTCTTGCACGCTGATCGTTACGGCAGGCCGTCTTTAGCCCTGGATCTAATGGAAGAATGGAGGCCGGAGCTGGTCGACTCCCTTGCCGTCGGGTGCATTAACAAGGGTATATTTACGCTTGGGGATTTCCGAGAGGAGGATGGGTCCGTTTTGCTGAACGAAAAAGGGTTGAAGGAATTCATTGCCAGGTACAACCGGAGGTTGTTCTCTGAATTCCTCCACCCCGATCGGGAGGCCCCCGTCAATCACCTGGTGGCTTTCCAGTTGCAAGCTCGAAGGTTGGTGAGGGATTTGCAGGGTGGGCCTCCCTACCGGCCCTATCTTTCACGATGAGGTCTTAGGGATGCAGGTCAAGCATTTCGTGGTGGTGGCCTACGACATATCCGATGACAGGGTGCGCAACAGGGTTTACAACGAGTTGAAGAACTATGGTGACCATGTACAGCTTAGCGTGTTTGAATGCCTGCTGGACGAGGAAAAATACCAGGAGTTGAAAGCTGAGCTGGAGAAGGTAATAGAGGACCACGAAGCAACCGTGCGCTTTTATAAGATATGCCAGTCGTGCGTGGAGCGTAGCGAAATCATCGGAGACGGGACCTTTGCGCATGATGCCGATATATATGTGGCGTGAATGCAGAAAAGGTAATACATTAACAATATGATGAAGGAAGGGGGTCTGTGTTGAATTAAGCTTTCCGGAGGTAGTCCGTGGGCAACTTTTCATGGAGCTTGAAAACTTAATAGTGGTCTGATAAAAAGAGGCCTTTTGGGGCGGGTTGCTGCAGCGTTGATCTCGTCCACTCCAAGCAATGCCACGGAAAATCCACGTTAGCCTGGGCAAGGCGATTAAGGCTAAAAGCCCCGGCCAAGGGGCATAAGCGCCAGGGTTTCGACGACCCCCGGGGAATCCGAAACCCCGGGGGTACGTCGCAAACTTTGGCGAAAAACATTCTTTTGAGTAAAATACCTGTATATAAGCGATCATAGCCGCGATTTACTATGAATATGCATGAAGATGGAGTGAATATATGGGTAAATTTGTGGGTAATGTTTGTGGTCGTTTTTCGGGGTCATCGATTTTTAATGTAAAATACCTCTTAAAAGGGTATCATTTATGCGGAGGTAGAAAAACAAAAATCTCCGTTCAGGAGATTGAAACCTGGAGTGGCTGCTGCGGGGAGGGGAAGAGGCGGAGGACGTAGAAAAACAAAAATCTCCGTTCAGGAGATTGAAACCGTGCGATACTCAAATCCATAGTCTTTGCTCTCCCAGTAGAAAAACAAAAATCTCCGTTCAGGAGATTGAAACGATCGATCAATATTATGCGGAACATACGCCATATGCGAGTAGAAAAACAAAAATCTCCGTTCAGGAGATTGAAACCATAAGAAATTATTGAGCGACCGCGCACCCCATCAAACGTAGAAAAACAAAAATCTCCGTTCAGGAGATTGAAACCTATTAGGCACATAGCTTTCCTCCTCCCTATTTTTCTAGTAGAAAAACAAAAATCTCCGTTCAGGAGATTGAAACACGGGAGGGGCGGGAGTAACTGTAGTCGCTCGCCCCCGTAGAAAAACAAAAATCTCCGTTCAGGAGATTGAAACGCTCGACTGGAACGAGCGACCAGAGTGCCGCAGACAGGTGTAGAAAAACAAAAATCTCCGTTCAGGAGATTGAAACCTTCTTCCAAAAGCCGATCCAGAATCTTCCCGGCATGTAGAAAAACAAAAATCTCCGTTCAGGAGATTGAAACCACGCATATGATGGTATCGAGCCATGATCCATACCAATAGTAGAAAAACAAAAATCTCCGTTCAGGAGATTGAAACGATTGCGATTGCGATTGAATCCATCCTTCCTCCCTTCCGTCGTAGAAAAACAAAAATCTCCGTTCAGGAGATTGAAACCCATCCCTATACGATCGCCGAATATGAATTATATCACCCTGTAGAAAAACAAAAATCTCCGTTCAGGAGATTGAAACGCGAGGAGTACCTGAGACGCAAGAGGGCGTTCTGGGGGTAGAAAAACAAAAATCTCCGTTCAGGAGATTGAAACGAAACGCCTGTACTCGATATCGATTCTCGGGAAAAAGGTTGTAGAAAAACAAAAATCTCCGTTCAGGAGATTGAAACGCGAGGAGTACCTGAGACGCAAGAGGGCGTTCTGGGGGTAGAAAAACAAAAATCTCCGTTCAGGAGATTGAAACCTCCAAGGCCAGCATGACAAACAGCGGCTCTATCTCCTGTAGAAAAACAAAAATCTCCGTTCAGGAGATTGAAACCTTGCTCAGGGGCATGTGGGAGTGGCCCCGTTACTGGAGTAGAAAAACAAAAATCTCCGTTCAGGAGATTGAAACCAGTACGTCCGCCCTCCGTTTCTCTTTCTATACAGCGTAGAAAAACAAAAATCTCCGTTCAGGAGATTGAAACTGTCAAGAAACACCGTTCTCGTAATCACTTCTCGCCGTAGAAAAACAAAAATCTCCGTTCAGGAGATTGAAACGGAGCGGTACTGATCTCGTCGAGAAACAATAACCCCCGGTAGAAAAACAAAAATCTCCGTTCAGGAGATTGAAACATGCCCTGACTTGACTTTTCGGCAGCGGGAGCTCGGGCGTAGAAAAACAAAAATCTCCGTTCAGGAGATTGAAACGCGAAAATGCTCAAGAACACGAGGCCACCTACCCCCGAGTAGAAAAACAAAAATCTCCGTTCAGGAGATTGAAACGCGTGTAACCGTCCGTGGCCACAACGATTACCTGCGGGCGTAGAAAAACAAAAATCTCCGTTCAGGAGATTGAAACGAAGCGGCACGGGCCAGCGGGATTCACGCTTTCCGGGGTAGAAAAACAAAAATCTCCGTTCAGGAGATTGAAACTCCATTTATCCCTCCACTCTCACCACTCTTGCCCATTCGTAGAAAAACAAAAATCTCCGTTCAGGAGATTGAAACTGCCATACTGGAAGTCATGCAGAAGGATGAGCGGATGGTAGAAAAACAAAAATCTCCGTTCAGGAGATTGAAACGGGACTACGATGTACCCTTTGCGGCCCAACTCTTCGGGGTAGAAAAACAAAAATCTCCGTTCAGGAGATTGAAACCATATTGATGTAATGTGAAATGGGGGCTATGATGTCCGTAGAAAAACAAAAATCTCCGTTCAGGAGATTGAAACGATACTCCTCGGGCCAGACAAAATAGTCTACCGCCCGGGTAGAAAAACAAAAATCTCCGTTCAGGAGATTGAAACCCTCAAAGTCAATCCAGCAAAAGCGTATATCTCCAGGGTAGAAAAACAAAAATCTCCGTTCAGGAGATTGAAACGGGGCGGTGATATGCCGCCTGGAGCGAGGAAGGGCAGGGTAGAAAAACAAAAATCTCCGTTCAGGAGATTGAAACCGCCCCTCGAGTTTTCGCGAAGCGATTCCCGCCCCCTGTAGAAAAACAAAAATCTCCGTTCAGGAGATTGAAACTCCATTTATCCCTCCACTCTCACCACTCTTGCCCATTCGTAGAAAAACAAAAATCTCCGTTCAGGAGATTGAAACTGCCATACTGGAAGTCATGCAGAAGGATGAGCGGATGGTAGAAAAACAAAAATCTCCGTTCAGGAGATTGAAACTAGATGCGCGATCAGAATCAGGATGGCCCGCTTGATCCCCGTAGAAAAACAAAAATCTCCGTTCAGGAGATTGAAACGGGTCGGTAGACGGGAGAGGGCGTATCTCGGCTGTATGTAGAAAAACAAAAATCTCCGTTCAGGAGATTGAAACTAGCACGCTTGGGCCTCCTGCGTCACGAAAGGAAATCGGGTAGAAAAACAAAAATCTCCGTTCAGGAGATTGAAACCTTTGCCAGAATCCTCATGGATACTGGCTTTTTCCTCGTAGAAAAAAATCTCCGTTCAGGAGATTGAAACGATTTCAGTTCCTTCGCCAGAACCCGCATGGATACTGGGTAGAAAAATAAAAATCTCCGTTCAGGAGATTGGCTAAAACCAAGCCATGACACTGGAACGGATTTGTCACCCCCCCGTGCTACATTGAGATACTTGCCCGAGGGGCAGGAGCCTGCAAGAGGCATACACGCAAAGGATGTCGAGGGGGTGAGCGTCATGGTCGGCAAGGAATACGCGAGCAGGGACATCGACGCGCAGCTCCGCTACATGGAGGCC
>JACIXC010000026.1 GCA_014360655.1 Actinomycetota bacterium
CTCAACTTCCTCACCCCCTCGGTATAGGTGCTCTCCGAGGGGATTTTCGGTACCTCGCTTCGAGTAGATTTTTATTTTGAGGCAACGAATCCGTTTCGTGTAGAAAAATTATGAGTCAATTCGTTGCATGGACAGCGGGCGTCGGGGCGTCTATAATCTTTCTGTGAAGGCAAGGTCTTCGGGGCAGGGTGAAAACCCCGACCGGCGGTGAAAGTCCGCGAGCCTGAGGGCAGAGCCGGTGAAATTCCGGCACCGACGGTGAAAGTCCGGATGGGAGAAGACCTCCAGGCGTTATCGTGCGGCGCCGGGTTTTCTCCCGGCGCCCTTTTGTTGAGGTAACGGAACGGCAGCACGGCAGCGCCGGAATGCGGACCGCGTCCACGCGGGTGCGATGGCGGCGGTCAACATGCAAGCGGATCGTGGCAGGGGACGCAAGGAGAAGGCGCGAGGAGAATGGCAGGAAAAGGAAAGGAAGCGGCCGCCTACATGAGGATGGCGCTCTCCCTGGCCGCGCGGGGAAAAGGGATGACCCACCCCAACCCCATGGTCGGAGCGGTGGTGGTGAAGGGCGGAAGGGTCATAGGCAGGGGATACCACCGCGGCCCGCACACCCCGCACGCGGAGGCGGTGGCGCTGGCGCAGGCGGGGAGCGAAGCCGCGGGCGGCGATCTCTACGTGACCCTGGAGCCCTGCAACCATCAAGGCAGGACCCCGCCTTGCACGGACGCCATCCTCCACGCGGGCATAAGAAGGGTGTTCATCGCGGCACCGGATCCCAACCCCCACGTCGCGGGAGGGGGTGCGGAGAGGCTACGCGGGGAGGGGGTCACGGTGGAGAGCGGGGTGCTGCGGGAGGAGAGCGAGAGGCTGAACGCGGCATACCTTAAGCTGGTGACCACGGGCTTGCCCCTGGTGACGCTGAAGGTCGCCGCCACCGCCGACGGCAGGGCCGCGACACGAGACGGCGCTTCGCGCTGGATTACGGGGGAGGAGGCGAGGAAACTGGTGCACGTGATGCGTCGCGAGAGCGACGCGGTGATGGTGGGAAGGGGCACGGTACAGGCGGACGACCCTGAGCTCACGGTGCGCCTGGTGCCCCTGCGCGGGGCGCGGCCTCCCCTGCGCGTGGTGGTCGATTCCCGCCTCTCCATGGACCTGGGGTGCAGGCTCGCGCAGGGGGGAGAGCCCGGCGTGATCGTGGCGACGGGCGAAAGGAACGACCGTGAGAAGGCACGCATCCTGCGCGCAAGGGGGGTGGAATTGCTCGAATTGCCCTGCGATGGAGCGGGAAGGGTGGATCTGAAGGAACTGCTGCTGGCACTGGGCGCAAGGGGGGTGGCACAGCTCCTGGTGGAGGGAGGCCCCACGCTGGCGGGCTCCCTGCTGCGCCAGGGCCTCGTGGACCGCTTGGCCCTCTTCCTGTCGGGCAAGGTCTTCGGGGACGCGGAGGCGAGGTCATGGGTGGAAGGGTGCGTAGTGCGTGACCCCTCGCGGGCGATGCGCCTGCGCTGGGAGAGGACGCGCCGCGTGGGACAGGATCTCCTGCTGGAGGCGATACAGGACCGCGAGGTTGCGTGTGACCCGGATATGCCGGTCGCACAAGAGGTCGAGAAGGAGGGAGCACGCACTTGTTCACCGGCATAGTAGAGGAGCTGGGCAGGCTCGAGAACGCGCGCATGACGGCGCAGGGAGGCCGACTCGAGATCTCCTGCCCGCGCATATGGAAGGAGCTAGCACCCGGTGATTCGGTGGCGGTGAACGGGGTCTGCCTCACCGTGGTGCGAGCGGGCGCCGGGCTTTTCGCGGCCGACGTTTCCGGCGAGAGCCTGCGCCGCACCAACCTGGGATTGCTGCGCAGCGGCGAGGCGGTGAACCTGGAGCGGGCCCTCACGCTCCAGTCCCGCCTGGGTGGGCACCTGGTACAGGGCCACGTCGACGACGTGGGGACAATAAGGGAGGTAAGGGAGAGCGGGGCGGGGCGCGTGTTCACCTTCGCGGCGCCGCCGGGCGTCCTGGCATACCTGGTGGAAAAGGGCTCCATAGCCGTGGACGGGGTGAGCCTGACCGTGAGTGAGCTCGTCGCTGATGGTTTCCGCGTGGCGGTGATCCCGCACACCCTGGCGACGACCAACCTGGGGGGAAGGAAGGCGGGCGATACGGTGAACCTCGAGGTGGACATCATCTCCAAGTACGTGCGCTCCTACCTGGAGCGGGGGAGCGACGCGGAAAAAGGGGAGGAAAAGGCGTCCGGAGACCTTTACCGCAAGCTGATGGAGGGGGGGTTTCTTTAAGGGCCTTGCGGGGCCCCGCGCACGCGTCGGCCGGGTCGATGCGGCTCACGGGTCCAAAAGGTTTGACGCTCTGACGGATGGAAGTAGTAGTGACATCGGTAACGGGAGGAATCGGGATCATGGAAGGAGACGGCAGGGAAAAGACGAACAAGGAAGCTGACGTCGCGGCCGGGGAAGACAGCCCCTTCGATACCATCGAGGAGGCCATCGAGGAGATCCGCGCCGGGCGCATCATCATCGTGGTGGACGACGAGGACCGGGAGAACGAGGGCGATTTCCTCATGGCGGCGGAAAAGGTGACGCCGGAGGCCATCAACTTCATGGCCAAGCACGGCAGGGGACTCATATGCATGCCGTGCGTCGCCAGCAGGCTGGACGAGCTCCACATCGAGCCCATGGTGACGAACAACACCTCCACGCACGAGACGGCTTTCACCGTCTCCATAGGCGCCAAGGGCAGGATAACCACGGGCATCTCGGCCCGTGACCGGGCGGTGACCATCCAGACCGTGCTCGACCCCCGCACCAGGCCGGAGGACATCTCCAAGCCGGGGCATGTCTTTCCCCTGCGCGCCAGGGAGGGGGGCGTGCTCAGGCGAGCCGGGCACACGGAAGCGGCGGTGGACCTGGCGCGGCTGGCCGGCCTTTTCCCCGCGGGGGTGATCTGCGAGATCATGAACGAGGACGGCACCATGGCCCGCGTGCCACAGTTGGCGGAGATCAAGAGACGCTTCGGGCTGAAGATGATAACCATCGAGGACCTCATCCGCTACCGCAACCGCAAGGAGAAGCTGGTGCGCCGCGTGGCCGAGGTGCGGCTGCCCACGCAGTACGGCGAATTCCGCGCCATAGGGTACGAATCCCAGGTGGACGGGCGCTGTCACCTGGCTTTGGTGAAGGGTGACGTGGAAGGGAAGGAAAACGTGCTGGTGAGGGTCCACTCGGAGTGCCTTACCGGCGACGTTTTCGGCTCGCTCCGCTGTGACTGCGGCGTGCAGTTGAGGTTGGCGCTTCAGATGATCGAGGAGGAGGGGGAGGGCGTCCTCCTCTACATCTTGGGCCACGAGGGCAGGGGCATAGGGTTGCCGCACAAACTGCGCGCCTACATGCTGCAGGAGGAGGGGAAGGACACCGTCGAGGCCAACATCGAGCTCGGTTTCCCGCCCGACGCGCGCGATTACGGGATAGGGGCGCAGATACTGCAGGACCTGGGGCTCAGCACCATGCGCCTGCTCACCAACAACCCGGCAAAGCGCGTGGGCCTGGAGGGCTACGGCCTGAAGGTGGTGGAGCGCATCCCGCTGGTCATCGAGCCCTGCGAGGAGAACTACGCCTATCTCAGGGCGAAGAAGGAGAAGCTCAACCACCTCCTGGAATTCTGAGAGGAAAGGAGCAGCGAGATGACGGATTACGAGGGTAACCTGGTAGCGAGCGGCCTCAGCTTCGCCATCGTGGTCAGCCGTTTCAACGAGTTCATCAGCACACGCCTGCTGGAAGGGGCCCTGGACGCCCTGAAGCGGCACGATGCCGACATGGACAGGGTGGACGTGGCATGGGTGCCGGGTTGTTTCGAGATCCCGCTGGTGGCTTCGCGCCTGGCGGCGAGCGGTCGCTACGACGCCGTCATCTGCCTGGGGGCCGTGATACGCGGCTCCACGCCGCATTTCGAGTACGTCGCGGCCGAGGTGTCGAAGGGGATCGCCCGCGTCAACCTGGAGAAGGAGGTCCCCACGGCCTTCGGCATCATCACCGCGGACAACATAGAGCAGGCCGTGGAGAGGGCGGGAGCCAAGCAGGGGAACAAGGGCTGGCAGGCCGCGTTGAGCGCGGTGGAGATGGCCAACCTCATGAAAAGGATAAGTTAGGAGCGTATCCCCCGGTCGGCGGGAACGGGGCCCGCCGGGGAAAGGCGCGGCGGATCCCCGCCGCGCCTTCCACGTGAAGCACGCCTTGCGATCCCGGGCCGTGGCGCAATGCACCTTCAGGGGGGACCCTTCACGGCCGCATATATCAAGATAATGCGACGTAAACCGCTATAAGCCGCGTAAAACCTTCTACCCGTTTTGCCGATAAAACTCTATGGCGGACGAGGATACGAGGTTGCGAGAGGTTGGTCCAGGGAATTGACTGGAAAGGTCGCTCAAGGTTCTTTCACGAGCGGCGGCCACTTTCCGGCGCGCTTGCTTCCCTGCCTGGAGGCGCAGGACTTGCGGCTGCTGGCGGAGTCGGGGATCGCGGCGGGGGAGTTCATGGACAGGCTCATGCAATACTACCTTGCGCGCCGCGCGGGAGAAAAGGCGGACGATGCGCCGCTCCGGGAGCTCGTGGAGAGGTTGTCCCGGGACAGTGACAACCTCTGGGAACACGTGAAGAGGCTGACGGACGCCTTTTTCCGTGCGCTCGACGAGGACGCGGGTGCGAAAAGCGGGACCCTCGCCACGGGGGAGGATGTCCCTGAAGCCTGCATACGCGGCGAGATCAAGCTCATGCTGTGCGAGGCATGCCTGCGCGCGGAAAGGGCAAAGCGCGAGGAGCTGGTGAAGGACCTGCAGGAGGTAGACCGCTTCCCCGACACCATAGCGGCGACCCTAGATCCCCTGACCCTCTCGAGGGTCGGCCTGAGGCGCCTTAAGGAGATGCTGGACGCGGATACCGCCGTGCTCTACGAGGTGGACGGCGATCGCCGGCTGGTGGCGGTTGCGGAGGAACGCGCGGCGCATGCCGAGGGGCCGTTGCCGGTGAGCAGGGAGGTGGCGGAGGCATTGCTGGAAAAGGGGGAGGCCGTGATCCTCGAGGAGAGCTCGCGTGTCGGCGACGCCGTGGTCGACCCGCGCGAGAACGGGAGGTGCCTGCTCCTCCCGCTGCAGGTACGGGGGCGGACCTCTGGCGTGGTGCTCGTCGCACGCGCATCTGCCGCGCCCGCATTCGGCAGGGAGAAACTGCGGGTTGCGGAGGGTTTCGCCAACCGTTTGGCCGTGGCCCTGGAGAACGCCAGGCTCCACGAGCGAGAACAGAAAAAGATAAAGGAGACGGTGGCGCTCCTCGAGATGACCCGGGCCATCAACTCCACCCTCGACCTCGAGGATATCCTGTACAAAGCGGTAAGGATGAGCGTCGACCTCTGCCCAGCGGTCATGTGCTGCATCTACCTGCTCGAGGACGGGAAGTGCGTCCCGGGCGCATGGTACGGTTTCATCGAGGAAGACCTTTGGAAGAAGGAAAGGGAGAGGGGCTTCGGCCTGGAGCAGCTCCCACGCGAGCACCTCTCTTCCCTGCTGACCGGCGAGCCGGTGGTCATCTCCTCGCAGGATGCGGGATTCCTGCTCCCCAGGGAGGTCTTTCGCGAGCACGGCGTGGAGGGCGTGCTGCTCTACCCCCTCAAGGCCAGGGAAAGGCTGAGCGGGCTCTTCGCCGTGCTGCTGCCGCCCCGCAAGTCCCGTGGCCTGGAGAAAGAGGAGATGGAACTGGTTGCGGCCATCGCCTCACAGGCCGGCATGGCCATAGAGAACGCCTCCCTGTACGAGGACATCGAGCGCAGCTACTTCTCCACCGTGCAGGCCCTGGCCAAGGCCATAGAGGTCAAGGACCCCTACACGCGCGGCCATTCGGAGCGCGTCACCGCCTATGCCCTCATGATCGCCGAGGCCATGCGGCTAGACGAGAGGGAGAAACAGAAACTCAAGTACGCCGCGACCCTGCACGATATCGGCAAGATCGGCATCGCGGGAAGGGTGCTGAACAAGCCGGGAGCCCTGACCGAGGAGGAGTACTCCCACGTGAAGACCCACCCCGCTCTCGGCGACAGCATCGTCGAGCCAGTGGAATTCCTGCAGGGACCGCGTCCTATCATCCTGCACCACCACGAGAGGTACGACGGGCGCGGATATCCGGACGGGTTGCAGGGAGAGGACATCCCCGTTTGCGCCCGCATACTCTCCGTGGCCGACGCCTTCGAGGCGATGCGCTCGGACCGTCCCTACAGGAAGGCCCTCCCCCTGGAGGAAGCGAGGCAGGAGCTGGTGCGAAATGCCGGCACACAGTTCGACCCCAGGGTGGTGGAAGTCTTTCTGGATATCCTGGACAGGCACGGTGGTGATCCCGTCAAAAGGTAGGCGGGGGAGGCCGTTGTGGGAGAGTCGTGCCGGCGGTGAAGCCGTGGAAGCTTGGAGGTGTGAGGCTTGTTCGACGAGATACTGCGGGGCGAGACGGGCGTCGGCCTGAGCGAGGGCAGAAAATACAAGATCCTGGTGGTGGACGACGACCCCAATATCCGTGAGCTCATCGTGGAAACGCTCAGCGAGGACAGGTACCGACCCATCGAGGCGCGGGACGGAAAGGAGGCCCTGCTGCTCTGCGAGCGGGAGAGGCCGGATCTCGTTGTCCTCGACGTCATGATGCCCGACCTGGACGGCCTCGAGGTCTGCCTGCGCCTGCGTGGAGACCTGCTCACCAGCCATATACCCATCATCCTACTCACCGCCAAGGGGATGCTGGAGGACAAGATCAAGGGCATGGAGACGGGGGCCGACGATTACGTCACCAAGCCCTTCGATCCCCTGGAGCTGGAGGCGAGGATCAACATGCACCTGCGGCGCTCCCTGCGCGATGCGGAGGCCAGCCCCCTCACGGGCCTGCCGGGAAACCGGGCCATCGAGGAGAACATCGCCGCGCGCATCGAGAGCGGCAGGAAATTCGCGGTGTGCTACGCCGACCTCGACGATTTCAAGGCATACAACGACCGTTACGGGTTCGTCGCCGGCAGCGAGGTCATCAAGATGACCGCGCAGTCGATCATAGAGGCCATGGAAAAATACGGCAGCGAAGAAGATTTCGTCGGCCATATCGGGGGCGACGACTTCATCATCGTGACCGAGATGGACAGGGCGCCACTCATCGCGCAGGAGTTGATAAGGCTGTTCGACGCGCGCATACCCTCCCACTACGAGCCCGAGGACCGCGAGCGGGGATACATCGTCAGCACCGACCGTCAGGGCAACGTGCGCCATTTCCCCATCATGTCCATAAGCATCGCCATCGTCCACAACACCTACCGGGAACTCGATCATCCCGGCAAGGTGGCACAGATCGCGGCGGAGCTCAAGAAATACGTCAAGAACATGTCGGGCAGCAACTTCGTCTTCGACCGCAGGCGCAGGGATTGAGCGAACCATGAACAGTGCGAGAGGTGCGGGCGGTAGCCTTGCGGAGGTGGCGGGGGCGGGGTCCCGACGGCGCAAGAGAAAGCCGGGCGCGGGCCGCAGGGAGGAGGTGCGCGTGCTCCTCACCTCCACCCGCTTCGTGGCCTCCCTTTTCTGGCTTACCATCATCGTCGCCTCCATGCTGTTCGTGTTGCCTTACAGCGAGCGCATCGCATCACCCCTCTTCTACGCCTTCGTGGTCGTGTCCATCGTCGTCTACCTTGGGCATCGCTTCTTTCCCTACGAGGGTTACCGGCCTCTCGCCTTCGCCTCGCTGTTGCTCGCCACGGATGCCCTGATCGCCATCATGGTCTACCTCACCGGGGGGAGCCGGAGCGCACTCTCCCTGCTCTACGTCACGGTGATCATCTTCTCGTCCGCCTACTTCGAATTGCTGGAAAACGTCTTCTTCACTGCCCTCACCTGCGCGGCCTATTTCGCGCCCTACTTCTACGAGAGTCTCTCCTTCGAACAGCTCAAGGGGATGGCCATGGCCGTTCCCATATATTTCCTCATCGCGCTCTGCGGCTTCTTCGTCATCGGCAAGGCGCGGGAACAGGAACGCGAGAAGCAGGCCATCTCCCATCTCTTCGACCAGGCGGACAGCAAGCGGCGGGAGCTCTCGGCGCTCTATGCCGTTTCCCTCAGGTTCGCATCCACCCTGAACGAGGACGAGATAATCGACATCCTGCTGGAGAACGCGGGCGCTCTGGTGAAGAGCGACGCCATGGCCCTCTGCATCCTGGGGGAGGACGGAAAGTTGAAAGCGCGGGCGGGAAGGGGTAGCCCGACGCCATCCTCGCTCCTGGCGGACGAGGCGGGCAATCCCCTCTACGTCTCCGCCTCGGCCGTGCTGCCCGTGATCCTCAGCGATGCGGGAGAGGACCCGCGCTTCCGTGACTTCCTGCAGGCAGTGGGCTACACTTCCATGATCGCCGTGCCCCTCTATGCCAGCGCCAGCGTCATCGGCGTCCTCGCCTGTTTCTCCCGCAACGTGGACACCTACGACGACGATGCGGCGCGCATCCTGCTCACCCTGGCGAGCGAATCGGCCATAGCCCTGGAGAAAGCGGGGCTTTACAGGACCATACTGGAGGACAAGGGCAAGATAGAGACCATCATCAACTCCCTCTCCGACGGCCTACTGGTCATAGACGAGGAGGCGCGCGTGGTCCTGGCCAACCCCTCCATAGCGGCCCTTCTCTCCCTGGACAGGAACCATCACATGATGACCCTGCAGGAGGCGCTGGCCGCAGGGGGTTCAAGGGTCGAGTTCCACGAGGTCTCATGCGAGGATGCCCTGCGCGAGGTCCTCGTGAAGGGCAACAACGTGAAGAGCGAGATGGTGCTGGAGAAGGAGTACACCTCTTTTTTCCAGGTGCTCTGGGTGCCCCTGCGGGATGCTCTGGGCGGGATCTCGGGCGCGGTCATCCTCTTCCACGACGTGACCGATTTCGTCGAGCTCGACCGCATGAAGTCGGACTTCATCTCCATCGTCTCCCACGAGCTGAAGACGCCCCTCACCTCCATCAAGGGTTTCGTGCGCCTGCTGGACGCGGAGAGGGTGGGCCCCGTCAACGAGAAGCAGCGGCATTACCTCGAGATCGTGGCAAAACAGACGGAGTCCCTTACCAAGCTCATCAACGACCTGCTCGACCTCTCGCGTATCGAGGCGGGCATCATCGAGGTGAAGCGGGAGGCGGTTGACCTGCGGCAGGTGGTGGCGGACGTGCTCGCGCAACTGGATAACCTAGCACAGGAGAAAGGGATAAGCGTGCGCACGGACTTCCCTGCCGACCCGCGGGCGGTCTGCGGTGACGCCGACCGCCTGGGCCAGGTATTCATGAACCTCGTCCACAACGCCATAAAGTTCACGCCCGCGGGCGGGGAGGTGAGGGTTGAGGCTTCGGAGCAGGGAGACCATTGCCTGGTGCAGGTGAGCGACACGGGCATCGGCATCTCGCAGCAGGACCTGCCCAAGATATTCAACAAGTTCTACCAGGTGGATTCCTCCTCCACCCGGCAGCAGAGCGGCACCGGTCTCGGGCTTTCCATCAGCAGGGAGCTGGTACAGGCTCACGGAGGCAGGATGTGGGTGGAGAGCAGGCGCGGGAAAGGCACAACGTTCTCCTTCACCCTCCCCCTGTGGGACGGCGCCGCGGGAGCGGAGGGCGGAGGGACGGCATCCGCCCGTAAAAGGGCCGCAGGGTAGCCCGCCCCCCGGAAGGGCCATACCTGGGAAAGCAGGGCGAGCGGGACGGCACTTGATGAACCGGGACGACAATCAGCGCTGGCCGTTGTCTTCGACCGCGAGATAATCTATACTTACGCCGACAGGAGTATAAGGTGAAGAAGAAGCGGTTTCGCTTCTCACCTTGCGGCGGGAAGCCGGCAGGGTTAGGAAGGGCCCGTGGATAGCGGGGAAACCGCTATCCTTTTCGTTTATGACGGGAGGGATGCCAGATAGAAAAGAACGTGCGCGTGAACGAGGGGATCCGGGCCAGGGAGGTTCGGCTGGTGGGTCCGGACGGCAAGCAGATAGGGATCAAGCCCGTGGAGGAGGCCCTGCGCATAGCGGAGGACATGGACCTCGACCTGGTGGAGGTGGCACCCCTCGCCGATCCCCCCGTGTGCAAGATCATGGATTACGGTAAATACCGTTACGAGCAGACGGTGAAGATGAAGGAGGCCCGTAAAAAGCAGGCGGTGGTGGTCTACAAGGAGATGAAGATGCGGCCGAAGATAGACCGCCACGACTACGAGATCAAGAAGCGGCACATCGAGAGGTTCCTGAGAGCGGGCAACAAGGTCAAGGTGACCGTGATGTTCAGGGGGCGGGAGATGAGCCATACCGACCTGGGGAGGAGTCTCCTGCAGCAGCTGGCGGAGGAGCTGGCGGAGCTGGGAACGGTGGAATCGGAGCCCAAGCTCGAGGGACGCAACATGCAGATGATACTCACCCCCCTGAGCGTAAACAAGAAATGAGTGGAGGTAGCGATGCCCAAGATGAAGACACACCGCGGCGCCGCGAAGCGCTTCGAGGTCACCGGTGGAGGCAGGTTGCGGAGGAGGAAGGGATACGGAAGTCACCTCCTGGTGAAGAAGGACGCGAGACGCAAGAGGTCGTACCGCGTCAAGCAGGATGTGTCGCCCCACGACGCCTGCAACGTGCGCAAGCTGATAGGGAGGGGTTGAAGCGGCGCCGTGCAGCGCGGACGGTTTCACGGTAACACGAAAGGGTTGATGGAAGATGTCTAGGACCAGGCATGCGGTGGCCAGGCGCAAGAGGAGGAAGAAGGTCCTGGCCATGGCAAAGGGATATCGCGGCGCCCGCAGCCGCAGCTATCGCAGCGCCCACGAGCAGGTGATGCATTCCCTTCAGTACGCCTACCGGGACAGGCGTGCCAGGAAGCGCGACTTCCGCCGCCTGTGGATAGCGCGCATCAATGCCGCGGCGAGGATGAACGGCCTCTCCTACAACCGCTTCATCCGGGGCCTCAAGCTGGCGGAGGTGGAAGTAAACCGCAAGGTTCTGGCGGACATGGCGGTGTCCGACCCCGCCTCCTTCTCGCGACTGGCCGAGATAGCCAGGGATAATCTGGAAAAAGAGGTGACGGCGAAGGAGGCGAGGGCGTGATGGGGTTCGCCCGGCTGGTTTGATAGAGAGTCCCAGGAACGAGCGGATCAAGCGTTACCGCCGCCTGCACAAGAAGAACATGCGCTACCGCGAATCCCTCTTCCTGGCGGAGGGGATTCAGGCGGTGGGAGAAGCCGTGCAGGCGAAATCACCCCCGGAATGCATAATATGCGACCAGCGCGGCTCGCGGTTGCTCGAGACCCTGTCGGGTGCGCTGGAGGCCAGGTCCATACCGGTCTTCGAGGCGAGCGACGAGGTCATGCAGACCCTGACCTCGACTGTCACCCCGCAGGGCGTGGTGGCGGTATGCCCCATGTTGCACGTGGGGCTCGAGGAACTGCTGCGGCAGGAGCCTTCCACCCTGCTCCTGGCCGATCGCGTGAGGGACCCGGGCAACCTCGGCAACATGATACGCATAGCGGATGCGGCGGGCGCGGACGGGATGGTCGTGTGCCCGGAAAGTGCCGATCCCTACAACCCAAAGACGGTGCGCAGCACCGCCGGTTCCATCTTTCACCTTCCCCTTGCGTTGAGCGGAGACGCCGTTTCCGCCGTGTCAAGGCTGCGGGAGACGGGTTACGCGGTGTACGCGGCCGATGCGCGCTCCGGCAGGGTATTCTGGGAGGTGGAGTGGCCGCAGAGGTTGGCGCTGGTGATGGGAAACGAGGCCTGGGGCTTGGCCCGGGAAGAAAGGGAACTGGCGGACGAGCTGGTGCACATACCCATCGCCGGACGGGCGGAATCGCTCAACGTGGCCGTGGCGGCGGCCTTGCTGCTCTACGAGGTACTCAGGAAACGCAGGGGAAGTGGCGGTTGAATGAGGTGACGGGAAGGAGGAAGGAGAGGTTGCAGGGCTTTATCCCCGAGGACGTGGAAAGGGAACTGGAGGACGACCCCCGGCTGAAATCCATGTACGAGGACCTGCGGGAAGCGCTGCGGGCGGCAAGGGACGCGCATGCGCTGGACAAGGTGAGGGTGGCTTTCCTGGGCCGCAAGGGACGCATAACGGCGATGCTCCAGGGGTTGAGGGAACTCCCGCCGGAGGAACGCCGGCGCCTGGGAAGGCTGGGCAACGCCCTGAAGGGCGCCCTCGAGGAGGAGCTGGAGCGGCGCAGGGAGAGCCTCCTCGCGCAGGAACTGGAGCGGTCCCTTCACGAGGAGACCTTCGACGTCACCCTGCCCGGAAGGCATATCCCTTACGGCACGCGCCACCTCCTGACGCGCATCATCGAGGAGATCGAGGACATCTTCATAGGCATGGGATACCGCGTGGCGGAGGGGCCGGAAGTGGAGCTCGATTACTACAACTTCGAGGCCCTGAACACTCCCGACTGGCATCCTTCCAAGTCACTCCAGGACACCTTTTACGTGGAGGTGCCCGGCGGGGATTACGATGACGTCCTGCTGCGCACGCACACCTCCCCCGTGCAGATAAGGGTGATGGAATCCACGCAGCCGCCGCTCTACGTCATCGCGCCCGGAAAGGCCTACCGGCACGACGTACCGGACGCCACCCACTCACCCATGTTCCACCAGGTGGAGGGGCTCGCCGTGGACGAGGACATCTCGCTGGGCGACCTCAAGGGCACACTGGAGGCCTTCGCGCGGCAGATGTTCGGCGAGGAGAGGAGGGTGCGTTTCCGACCCCACTTCTTCCCCTTCACCGAGCCCAGCGCGGAAGTCGACGTCTCCTGCAACATGTGCGGCGGGGAGGGGTGCCGCGTCTGCAAGGGGACGGGATGGCTGGAGATCCTGGGGGCGGGCATGGTCGACCCCAACGTGTTCTCCTACGTGGGTTACGATCCCGAGAAGGTCAGCGGTTTCGCCTTCGGCATGGGGGTGGAGCGCATCGCCCTGCTCAAGTACGGCGTGCCCGACATCCGCTTCTTCTTCGATAACGACCTGCGCCTTCTGCGTCAATACTGAGGGGGTGGATGCACATGCGCGTTTCCCTGCAGTGGCTGGCCGAATACGTGGACCTGGAGCTGGATGCCCGGGAGATCTCGCAGCTTCTCACCGCCTCGGGGACGTCCGTCGAGGCGGTGGAAAAGGTGGGCGGGGAGCTGAGGGGCATCCTGGTGGGCAGGGTGCTGGAGGCCAGGCCTCATCCTTCCGCGGAACGCCTCTCCCTCTGCCGCGTGGACGTCGGCGGAGAAGTGAGGGAGATAGTGTGCGGGGCGCCCAACGTCGCGGCGGGGATCCTCTCCCCGGTGGCCCTCCCGGGCGCCAGGTTGCCGGACGGCACCGTGATACGCGAGACCACCATCAGGGGGGTCGCCTCGCAAGGCATGTTGCTTTCCGAGCGGGAGCTTGGCATCTCGGACGATGCCCAGGGCATCATGGTGCTCGAGGAGGGGGCGCGCGAGGGGATGGACCTGGCCGAGGCGCTGGCCGCCGAGGACACCGTCCTCGTCCTGGAAATAACTCCCAACAGGCCGGACTGTCTCTGCATGCTCGGGATCGCGAGAGAGATCGCCGCCCTCACGGGGGCGCGGCTGCGGCGGCCCGATTTTTCCCTGCGGGAAGAAGGGGTGCCTGCGGAGGAGGAGGTGCAGGTCGAGATACTGGACGACGACCTGTGTTCCCGTTACGTCGCCCGCGTGATAGACGGGATAAGGATCGGGCCCTCTCCCTGGTGGTTGCGTAAACGGCTGCGCGCCGCCGGCATAAGGCCCATAAACAACGTTGTGGACGTGACCAACTACGTCATGCTCGAGCTGGGGCAGCCCCTGCATGCCTTCGACTACCACCTGGTGCGCGAGGGGCACATCATCGTCAGGAGAAGCCGTGGCGGGGAGGTCCTGACCACCCTGGACGGCGTGGAGAGACGCCTCGCAACGGACGACCTTCTCATCTGCGACCCCTCGGGACCGGTGGCGCTGGCGGGGGTCATGGGCGGGGAGAACAGCGAGGTGCGCCCGCAGACGGTGAAGGTCCTCCTCGAATCGGCGCATTTCGACCCGGCCGGCATCATGCGCACCTCGCGCAGGCACGATATCTCGTCTGAGGCCTCCTACCGTTTCGAGAGGGGCGTCGATCCCGGCGGATGCCGCCTCGCGGCCGACCGCGCCGCGTTCCTCATGCGCGAGCTCGCGGGGGGCGAAGTAAGTCCCGGAGCGGTGGACGCCGTGGCGCGGAGGATCGCTCCCGTGCGGCTCCGCATGAGGGTGGAGCGCACCGCCAGGCTGATAGGCATTTCCCTGGACGAGGAGAAAGCGCTGAGCATACTGCGCTCGCTGGAGCTGCAGGCGACGCCGGCGGAGGAGGGAGTGCTGGAGGTCGAGGTACCCACCTTCCGACGTGACCTGGAACGGGAGATAGACCTGGTTGAGGAGGTCGCGAGGCTTTACGGTTACGAGCGCATCCCCAGTACCATGCCTCGCAGCGCGAGCAACGTGGGCCGCCTCACCTTCGCGCAGAGGATGCGTCGGGAGATGGCGCGCGCTCTGGTGGGAGCTGGCATGCACGAGGCCATCACCGTCTCCTTCATCCCCGCGTGGTGGCCGGACCTGCTCGACGGCGAGAGGAGGTACCTGCCCCGGGAGACCCTGCGCCTGCGCAACCCGTTGAGCGAGGAAGCCTCCGTCATGCGGCCCAGCCTGCTGCCGGGGTTGCTGGAGGCGCTGCGCTTCAACCTTAACCGCCGCGTGCTCGACGTGCACCTCTTCGAGATGGGGAGGGTTTTCCTGCCGCGAGCGGGGGAAAAGCTGCCCCACGAGCCCATGCGCCTCGCCTGCGCCCTCACCGGCAAATGGACCCCCAAGCAGTGGGACCGCGAAGCGGAGGAAGTCGATTTCTTCACCATGAAGGGCGTCTGGGAGTTGCTGGCAGGTGCCCTGCACCTGGAGGGATGGGCCCTCGAAAGAAAGGAGTTCCCGTTCCTGCACCCCTCCCGCAGCTGCGCCGTCGTATGCGGCGGGGAGGCTGGTTGCATGGGGGTCCTGCATCCGCGCCTGGCGCAACGGCTGGACCTGCCGCCCCAGACGGTGGTCATGGAGCTGGAGGTGGACACCCTGTTGCGGAGCGTGAAGGACGTTCCCGAATACAGGGAGATACCGCGCTTTCCAGCCGTGCAGATGGACCTGGCGGTGGTGGTGAGGGACGAGGTGGACTCCGCCGAGGTGGAAAGGGTCATACGCGAGGCGGGCGGAGCGCTCTTGCGGGAGGTGAGGCTGTTCGACCTCTACAGGGGCGGGCAGCTGCGGGAGGGAGAGAAAAGCCTGGCCTATAACCTGGTCTTCCAGGCCCTCGACCGCACCATGCGTGACGAGGAGGCGCAGGGGTTGTGGCGCGAGATAGTGCGTTCCCTTGAGGAGAGGCTGGGCGCACGCCTGCGCTAGAGGGCGCGGTTGAAGCGGCGCATGAGTCGTGATTTGTGGTTGGCGGCCTTGTTCCTGTGTATTATGCCGTCGCCGGCGGCCTTGTCCAGCGCCTTGACCGCCTTCCTGAGGTAGAGCTCGCTCTCCTCGCGGTCCCCCCGCTGCAGCGCGGCGTCGAACTTCTTGATGTAGGTCTTTATCTCCGACTTGCGCGACCTGTTGCGCATGCGCCTTCTCTCCGCCTGGCGCATCCTCTTTTCCTGTTGCTTTATGTTCGGCAAATCCTCTCCTCCTTTCCCAAACAGCGCAAATTGTAGCACAAGCGCCGCGCGCAAACAACGACGTGTGCTGGTTCACTACATGGTGAACACTCCATCCCTATCCTTGCTCTCCTCCATCCACGCCTTCAGGAACTCCATGGGGGTGAGATAACCCAGGCTCTGGTGTGGTCTCACGTAATTGTACACGTAATTCCATCTGCAAAGGATCTCGTTGAGC
>JACIXC010000027.1 GCA_014360655.1 Actinomycetota bacterium
TGGATGAGGCACCCCGGGAAGGCCTTCCTCATCCAGCCCTCCGAGCGCAGGCGAGCCTTCCTCCTTTTGGCCGCCCGGCTCTTCTTTCTGGAGACCCTCTTATCGTAGAGGCCCTTCCTTTTGAGAACCCTTCCCACGCTGGAGGAAGAAAGGCGGATGCCGTAGTCCCTCTTGAGTATCACCGCTATCTTGTGCTTGGACCAGGCGGGGTGCTCTCTCCTTAAGTCGCAGATGAGCTGGATCGTCTGCCAGGGGATCTCGGAGACCCTTTTCCTTTTCGGGGTGCGGGGGAGGTCCTCCAGTCCCCTGAGGCCCCGTTTCAGGTACCTCTTCAGCCACTTGTAGAAGGTGGTGGGGGAGATGGCGAAGTGGCGGCAGGTCATCCTGGCATTTCCGCAGCTGCGAAAGTGCTCTATCCAGCGCAGCCTCCTTCTGGCCTCCCTGGAGAGGACCTCGCCCATCATTCTCTCCAACTCCCATTGATGGGGAAGCCTGGTGTGGTAGATACTAGTAGTGGTTCCAACTGAACCTGTGCTGGTTCACTACATGGTGAACACTCCATCCCTATCCTTGCTCTCCTCCATCCACGCCTTCAGGAACTCCATGGGGGTGAGATAACCCAGGCCCCGGTGGGGCCTTACGTGATTGTAGGTGTAATCCCACTCTTCCAGGATACGATTGAGCTCCTCCACCGTATATCCCTCCCGGAAGGCCCACAGCTCGTGCTTGTCGGTCTGTATCTTTCTCTCCACGAAGGCGTTCTCCGGGGCGGTGGGGATGGCTGAAGTAATGGGTTATGAGCTCTTCCTCGCTCGCTGAATCGAGGTGCTTGAAAGACTCCGCCCCGTTACCGGGCTTGAGGGCGCGCCCGGAGGAGTGAGGATTTCAGAGCAGGGTGACCGGGTCGACGTCCACGGCGAGAGATACCTCGCGCTCCGCGACGCCGAGGCGCCGACAGAGTGATTTGCGCGCGGACGCGAAGGAGATGAAGACGTTCTGCAGCTCTTCCTCCCACCCCTCAAGCGAAGGCGCTTTCAGAGTGAGGTGAAACCTGTACCTCCCTTTCAGGCGGGACAGGGGTGCGGGAGCCGGGCCGAGCAGGGCCGCCCCCCGACGCCGCGCGCTCTCGCCGAGCGATTGCGCCAGCACCCCCGCCGCGTCGCGGGCGAGCGATTCCTCCGCGGCCGTGACCACCAGGTTCACGAGGCGGCTGAAGGGCGGGTACCACGCCTCACGGCGGAAGGAAAGTTCCCGGCGATAGAAGGCCTCCTGGTCGCCCTCCACGGCGGCCCGCACGGCGTAATGGTGGGGGGAGAAGGTCTGCACTATCACCCTGCCGGGAGAGCGGCCGCGCCCGGCCCTGCCGCTGACCTGTGTTAGAAGCTGGAAGGTGCGCTCGCCGGCCCGAAAATCGGGAAGGGCGAGGGAGGTATCGGCGTTTATCACCCCCACGAGGGTGACGTTGGGGATATCCAGGCCCTTGGCGATCATCTGCGTGCCGAGAAGGACGTGGGCGCGGCCCTGCCTGAAATCTTCCAGAATATCCCAGTGAGCGTCCTTGCGCGCGGTGGTGTCCGCGTCCATGCGCAGGCAGCGCAGGGAAGGCAGCAGGCGCCGCAGTTCCTGTTCCACGCGCTCCGTGCCTATGCCCGCGTAGCGGTGTACCTGGTTGCCGCAGTCGGGGCAGGCGAAGGGCGGCCGCAGCATCCAGTTGCAGTGGTGGCAGAGGAGATGCGGTCCCCCGGCATGGTAGCAGAGGCTGACGGAGCAGTTGATGCAGCGGAATATGTGTCCACAGCGGTGGCATTGCAGGAAGCGGGCGAACCCGCGGCGGTTGAGAAAGAGTATCGCCTGCTCTCCCGCTCGATAGACCCGCGCGAGGGCGTTGAGGAGCCGCGGCGAGATGATGGTGAGCTCGCCGCGCTCGCTGAGCTCGCGCATGTCCACGACCTCCATCTTCGGGAGGGGACGGTCGTCGACGCGGTTGGGCAGGCGCAGGAGGGTGCTCTCGCCCGTGAGGGCGGAGTGGTGCGTCTCCAGGCTCGGGGTCGCGCTCCCCAGCACCAGGACGGCCCCGCTCAGGCGCGCCCTCTCCCTGGCGACGTCCCGGGCGAGGTAGCGCGGCGGTGAGCTCTCCTTGTAGGTGTTCTCGTGCTCCTCGTCGATGACGATCAGGCCCAGGTCGGGGAGGGGCGCGAAGAGGGCCGAGCGGGCGCCGATGACCACCCGGTAACGGCCTTCCCTTATGCCCCGCCACTGGTCGTACCGCTCTCCAAGCCCCAGGCGGGAATGGAGCACGGCCACCTCCTCGCCCAGGCGTCCCTTGAAGCGCTGCACCATCTGCGGGGTGAGCGCTATCTCCGGGACCAGCACCAGGGCGCTTTTCCCCTTCTGGAGGACGTCTTCGATGGCATGCAGGTACACCTCGGTCTTGCCGCTGCCGGTCACGCCGTGCAGGAGGAAGACACCGCCCCCCCGCTCCAGCCCCGCGATTATCTGCCGCAGGGCGGCTTCCTGGTCACGGTTGAGGACGTGGCTCGCCACGGGGGGAAAGGACCGCTCGGCGAAGGGATCCCGCAGCCGTTCCTCCAGCCTTACGCGCACCCAGCCCGCCTCCTCCGCTCCCTTGAGAGCGGCTCCGGAAGCGATGCCCAGGCGCTGCATTTCCGCTACGGTCAGCACCCCGCCGTGCTCTTGCAGTGCCCGCAGCAGGCGCACGCGGGCGGGCCACCTGCGGGCCGCCTCGGGCTCCGCGAGCGACCTTTCACCCTGCGGCGAAAGCTCCACCACTCGTACCTTGATCCGTGAGGCCCTGGGGCGGAGGAGCACGTACCTGCTGTTCACGTCGCCGCTCTTCACCAGGGCCTTGAGCGCCTGCGGCGACATCTTCCCGCCCAGGGCTTCCTTGAGTTCGTCGAGGGGCACCTCGCCCCCCGCGTCGGCGAGGGCGCGCACCAGCTCCCTGCGGCGGCTGGCGCGGGGGGGCGTGCGCGAGAGGATCTCCTCGGGGCGCGCGGCGAGGGAGAGCATCTCCGTGACCCGACGTGCGCGGCCCGGGGGGATGACCAACCTGATGGCCTGGACGAGGGAGCTGAGGTAACGCCTTGATATCCAGGCACAGAGCCGCACGAGCTCTTCATCGAAAACGGGCGGTTCGTCGATCACCGCCTCCAGGTCGCGCATGCGCGGGAGACCGGGGTCGGTGCAGAAACCCAGCACGTACCCCACCTGCAGGGTGCTGAGCAGGGGAACCAGCACCACGCTTCCCGTCCTCACCCCTTCCCTGAGGTGGGGAGGCACGCGGTAGGTGAAGGGACGGTCGAGCTGGCGGGCCGGCGCGTCGATGATGACCTCGACATACGGCCCCTCTCCACATGAAGGTTGCTCCCGGCCGGACATGGACCCATTATACCGCCGGGGTATGACCTCACGGGGCGGTTGCGGTCCACATGGTCAGGACGACGGCGGCGGCCATGAAGAGGATGCCGGCGTAAGGCAGGGTGACTGGCCGCGTTGACGCCGGCGTGGCCGCCGAGCGGCTGGGGAAAAGGCGGCGCGCTAGCAGGGCGGCCAGGGCCGCCGCCCCCCCGGCGACGGCTCCCCAGAAGAAGGCGGTGAGGAGGAGGGAGGGGCCGACGAAGAGCCCGATGAGCGCCAGGGCCTTGACGTCCCCCCCTCCCACGCCTCCCAGGAGGAAGGCGGGGAAGAGGAAAAGGGACCCCAGCGCAAGCCCTGCCGCCGACGCGAGCAGCGACTGCCGGCCGCCCCAAACGGCGCACGCCGTTCCCGCCGCCAGGCCTGCGAGGACCAGCGGGTTGGGCACTCGCCTGGAGCGTAGATCGGTCCAGGCGGCCATTATGGCGATGGGCCAGAAGACGAGAAGCTTTGCCGGCCCCATGCTTGCCTCCCCTTGCGGTAAAAGTCACGGTTAACGGCGCCGGGTGATGCGGGCCGTCATCCCAGTGCACTCATGAGTTGATGGAAGATCTTGTTAAAGAAGCTCTTGATCACATCCGTGCCCCCGGCCCAGGCGATAAGCGCGCCGGCGACAGCGGCGGCGCCCAGGATGACCAGGGCGTATTCAGCGGTTGCCTGTGCGGTGTCATCGGCTATGACGTCCAGGGGATGACGCATCTGCGACCTCCTTTTCTCTTGCCTCGGGAACCTGACGGAACAGCGGGCGACTGGCCTTTTCCATCCATCACCTCCTTCACGTTCTCTCGAAAACGCGGCTATCACGCGGGTCACCGGTGATACCGGGGGTTCCCCGCGCTCCTCCGCGGCGGCTCGCCCGAGGGGCGCGCAAGCGTGATACGGGAGCTGCGGAGGCGGAAGCGGCACGTGCTTCCCGCGCCGCGCGGTGTTACGTCACGCGGTATGGCCGATAATCATCCCTCCCACGGTGAGCAGCAGGAAAGAGGGCAGGATGAGGAAGACAAGCGGAAAGAGGATATACACGGAAACGCGGGAGGCGTGAACGCGGTTTCTCTCCCTGCGCGCGGACCTCAGCCCGGAGGAGAGTTCCTCGAGGATGTCGGCGACGGGCCCCCCGCTGCCTTCGGCCCGCAGCAGGGTGCGTCCGAAGCGCCTCATCTCGGGGCAGGGATGGCCGCCGAGCCGCTGCAACGCATCGGCGGTGCTCTCCCCGAGGCGCATGCGTTCCAACACGGGCTCCAGCTCCTCCCTGGTAGAGGCGTGTCCGCATGCGGCGAGCGAATGGGTCAGGGCGCGGTGGAGGCTCTCGCCCGAGTAACACAGCACGGCCACCAGGTCGGCTATCTCCGGCAGGTCCTCCGCTAACCTCGCCCAGCGCCGGCGGCGCATCCTCTTGAGGTGCAAGAGCGGCAGGTGGTAGCCGACGGCGAAGGCCGGGGGGAGGAAAAGGATGCCGGTCCATGCGAGGGGAAGCAGCGAGGCGGAGAAGGCAAGGGCGGCGCACAGGCGCAGGCCCTGCAGGTAGGAAGGCGACCAGTCGGACCCGCTCTCCCGCAGCAGCCTCTCCCCCTCCGTCGAGAGGGAGGCCGGCAGACGGCTTCCCAGCCGGGTCAGCAGGTCCCGCGCCGATGGCATACGGTGGATGCCCCCACGGACGTCGCCCCCTTTCCCGGGATCCGCCGCATGTCCCGCGCCAAGGACGCGCAAGACCTCCGCCCTTCGCGTGTGCCGTTGCCGAACGCATAACAGAAGGGCGAAGAGCGACAGGGCGCAGAGGAGGGCGCACAGGGTCTCCATCTCATGCCTCCGGGTCGACCAGCCTGCGGATGATGAGAAAGCCCGCCGCGTTCAGGCCCAGGCCGGCGGAGAGGAGGAGGTTTCCGAGGGGGGTGGCGAGGAGGGGCCGCAGGGATGAAGGGCTGAGCATCGCCTGCAGCGAGAGGAAAACAGCGGGCAGGGCGGAGACGAGATAACCGGAGGCGCGGCTCTGGGCGGTGAGGATGTTTATCTCCCGCCGCGCCTCCAGCCCTTCGCCGACGCGTCGCCGCATGCGCTCCAGGACGCGCGGGAGGTCTCCCCCCTTGGCGTGCAGAAGCGCGAGCACGGTCAGGATCTGCCGCAGGGAAGGAGAGGAGGAGGATCGCGCGGCTGCGGAGAGGGATTCCTCCACGCCTTTTCCCACCCGCAGTTCCCGCACTACCGGCGTGATCTCTTCTCTCAGCTCCTCGCCCACGTCCTCCAGGCTCGCCTCCAGGGACTGCTGCAGGGAAAGCCCGGAACGCAGGGACTGCACGAGGGAATCCATGAATTCGGGCAACTGCTCCTCCCGGCGTGCCGAGGTCTTGCGGCGCTTCCTTCTTTGTGCCGACCGCTCCACGACCCTCCATGCCGGGAAGGGCAGCAGGGCGAGGAGGGGGTTGCGGGACACGAACGCAAGGAAACCCCCCGTGCCCGCCAGCAGCATAAGGCGCGCCCGCCCGCGCAGGGCGGCGACGACCGGCATGGACAGCCGGGGTCGCGAAGCGCGGGCACCGGCGGCCGAGGGACCGCTCCCGCCCATCACCGTGGCCATCCTCTCGCGGCGGGCCGCGTGGAGATAAGCGCGGAAGAAGAGGACCGCCAGGGAAGTCGGCAGGAGAAACAGGGGAAGGACGGACATTCAAGCGAGCGGCGCGCCGGACGCCGCCCTCACCTCCTCTCCGCCATGTACATCCCCCTGCGCATGGAGCACTTTCACGCGATGGCTATACCGGTCCGTTGTGCCGTGCCCGGGGAAGACCTGCAGCAGCCGCGCGCCGCGATCATCCCTCTGCATGGCGCAGATCTCGCTCACAAACCTTGCGCCGTCTTGTCTCCTCTCCAGGTGGACGAGGACGTCGACGGCCTGTTCCATCTGCCTTCTCACCGCCGCCGCGGGCAGGCCGATGCCGGCGGTCAGGGCCATGGTTTCCAGGCGCGAGAGCGCGTCGAGGGCGCCGTTGGCGTGCACGGTGGTGATCGATCCCCTGTGTCCCGTGTTCAGGGCCTGCAGCAGGTCGAGCGCCTCGGGGCCCCGTACCTCCCCGATGATGATACGGTCGGGGCGCATGCGCAGGGCGTTGCGCAGCAGGTCCCGAAGGGTCACCTCGCCCTTGCCCTCCAGGTTCGGCGGGCGCGTCTCGAGGGGGATGACGTGTGGCTGCTGCAGGCGAAGTTCTGCCGCGTCCTCCAGCGTGATGATCCTCTCGCCGGGATCGATGAAAGCGGAGAGGGCGTTGAGAAGGGTCGTCTTGCCCGTTCCCGCGCCTCCCGTGATCACCATGTTCTTCTTTTCACTGACGCACTGCGCCAGGAATTCCGCGGCGGGGGAGGAAAGGGCGCCCGCGGATATCAATTCCTCCAGGGTGAGGGGGATGCGGCGGAATTTCCTGATGGTCACGACCGGCCCGAGCAGGGAGAGGGGAGGCAGGATGACGTTTACGCGCGAGCCGTCGGGGAGCCTGGCATCCACGTAAGGAGAGGCCTCGTCCACATGCAGGCCCAGGGGGCCGATGATGCGGTCGATTATGCGGCTCACCTCCTCCTCCCCCTGCAGGACGATGTCGGTGAGATGTATGCGTCCTCGCCTCTCGACGTAGACGTGGCGCGGCCCGTTGACCATGATCTCCGTGACCTCTTCGTCCCGCATCAGGCCCTCGAGCGGCCCCAGTCCCAGGATGTCGTCGAGCAGTTTCTCGAGCAGCGGCTGTATCTCCCCGGGTCCGGCGACGAGCCCCTCTTCACAGATGATCTCCCTGGCGAGGCGCAGCAGCGCCTTTCTTCTCTCGCCCGCGGTCAGGCCGGGCGCGAAGAGGGGGTCGTTCACGGGGAGCCGGTCACGCACCTTTTCCCTCAGGACGGCATAGAGGTCCATGCCCTATTTCCTCCAAGGAAGACGGGACCGCTTTGCGGCGCCTCGTGCGGCCCCGGGGAACGGCGGGGACGGGGCGCCGCGGGCGCGTTCTTTCATCCCGCGTGGCGTCCCGAGGGGTGCGAGCAAAGCATCCGCCAGTTCGCGTGCCGCCTTCCCCAGGGGAGAGTCGTCGCGGGGCAGGTAAGCGAGCTCGGCGAAGTCCAGTCCCGAAGCGGCGTCCTCCGGAAAGATCACCGTTTCCTCGATGCCGACGGCGTGCGCGAGCTCGTGCGGGTGCAGGGAGGAGCGGGGACCGAAGCGGTTGATGAGCAGGTGCATCCTCCCTGCGTCGACTCCCATGCGGCGCAGCAGCGATGCCGCGTCCCGGGCGCAGCGCGCGGAGAGGGTGTCCGGCAGGCATACCAGCAGCACCTCGCGGGAGGTGAGCAAAGGAGTACGGAGGTCGCGCATCAGGTTGCCGGGAAGGTCGAGCACCACGAGGTCGAAGATGAAGGCGAGGTTGCGCATGAGGGCCTCGGGAGGTTCCGCCGCGACGCCGGCGCCATCGCGCCTACCGAACGGCAGGAGGTGGAAACCGTCCGGGTGGCGGTAAACGGAGACGCGCGCCAGGTCCCATGACATCTCCTCGGCCATGGGCAGGAGGTCGAGGAGGGTTTTCCCCTCGCCCGCCGGCTTCAGGTGCAGGAGCTGTGAACGTTCGCGGTCGAGATCGAGCAGGAGGGTCCTCGCCCCCGTGCGCGAGAGGGCGGAGGAAAGGGCGCACGAGAGAAGGGTGCAACCCGCGCCGCCCTTGCACCCGACCATGGAGATGCATCCCCCGCCCGCCGGGTCGTCGCCTTCCGGGTCAGGGCGGCGGCCCGGGACGGCGTCTCGGAAGAGGAGGACCTTTTCCCTCAGGGTCGCATACAGCCCGTCCGGGTCATGCGCGTCGGCGTTAAGGGTCCCGCAGAAGAGGAAGGGGTGGCGGAAGGCGCGCACCAGGTCGGGCTCCTCCCAGCGCACCCCGCCGGTGATGAGAAGAAGCGTAAGGGTGAGGCACGCGTCACGGACGCCGGGGCTGCCGGAGCCGGGTTCGCACCCCTCCAGCTCCTCCAGCATCTGCGGGGAGATGAGGAGGACGGAAGGGCGGAAGCGGCCGATAAGGCGTGCGAGGTCTCCAGGAGACCTGGCCACCCCGCACAGGTCGAGGAGCGGGTGCCTCTCCACCATGTCGATGAGGCTGGAGGCCATCTCCCCGGATGACAAGGCCATGGCGACGGAGATATTTTCCACGTCCACCTCCCGTCAATGTTAAATATTATATTTATATTATATAAGATAATCAATTAAGTCAAGATGATACATACTGGTTTTTGGTGGATTTTTCGGCGCAGGAACATCCGGGGTGTGCCGTCCCGTCTTCTTTGCATTGATCTGGCCCTGCCGGCGTTGCCTTGACCGGCCGGGACGTTTCGGGGATTATCGGTAGGAAGGGACCGGTTCATGCCGGGTGTACTGGCGGGAAGCGAAAGGAGAGCGCACGGCGGATGTCGGCCTCGATGCGCGGCAGGGGAGTGCTCCAGGCCGTGATGGCGGTCGCGGTGGTGGCCCTGATCGTCGCTTCCCTGTTCCTCGTAAGGCGCTCTGGGGAGAGGATCACCCCGGGAGAGTCGGACTGGGCGATGCCCGGCGGAAACCCCTCCCACACCTCTTTCCTTTCCTTCGCTCCCAGGGATAACCTGCGCGAGCTCTGGGGCACGCGCCTGGAGAGCGAGCCCGTGGGGCCTCCCGCGGTGGTGGGCGGCAGGGTTTACGTCTGCTGCAGGAACGGCTTCCTTTACTGCCTGGAGCTGGAGAGCGGCAGGCCGCTGTGGAGGTATGAAGCCGGCAGCGGTTTCACCTCCATGCCGGCCGTGAGCGAGGAGGGGATAATCGCGGGCACCGTGGACGGAAGGGTGCTCTGCGTGGGAGCGGGGGGGAAGCTCGCGTGGAAGGTGGAGGTGGGGGGAGCGGTGCCCGCCACGCCGGTGCCGCAGGGAGGCCGCGTCTTTTTCGGTTCCATGGACGGCTCCCTTTACTGCGTGGATGCCGGCAATGGCAAGAGGAGGTGGACTTTCCAGGCCGACACGCCTATCGCGATGTCTCCCTGCGTTTACGAGGGGCAGGTCTTTGCGGTGACCGAGGAAGGAGACCTCCTCGCGCTTGACGAAAGAAACGGGCGCCTGGTATGGACCTATCGTTGCGAGGAGATGCCGGCGTCCTTTCCGGTCGCGGATGAAGGAAGGGTTTACCAGGCCACCGAGACGACCCTGCACTGCGCGGAGGCGCAGAGCGGGAAGCGTCTGTGGTCACGCTTCATCGGCTCCAGGATCGTTTCCAACCCGGCCCTGCGGGGCAACCAGGTGCAGGTGGTACAGGGATGGGAGGACTCACCCTCCACGGCCATCGCCCTCGACGCCCGCACCGGCGATCCTCTCTGGAGCGTGGCTTCGGGTGAAACGTCGGGCTGGACATGGCTTTTTGCCACCACCCGGGACGTGTACCTGGCGGGGCCCGGCCAGCTGCGCGCGGTGCTCGCCGAGTCGGGCACCCCGACCATGAGGTGGGACGGAGAGGGGATCCTGCCGGAAACGCTCACCGTCTCGCGGGACCGCATACTGGTGGCAACGGACTCGCGCAAGGTCTTTTGCCTGGGGGAATAGAAGAATAACGTGGATCGCTGGCGTGGGTCGTTCCAGCTGTCTCACCGGCCCCGGTTAATATCGTTGTCGGTAGGGCCGATACTATGGAGAGCGCGTAGGCATATGCACTAGGAGCCCAGGAGGCTCGCGGGAAGGGTTGCGGCTTTGCGCTCGCACGCGGGGAGGCGCGTGAAGAAAGGGATAAGAGGCGTGCAGGCTCTCGCGGGGAGCGGGAAGGGAAACCGGAGGCGTAAGCCGCGTGAGCGTTAAAACACCGACGTGAAGGGAGAAGCGGCAGGAATCAAGGGTAAGACAAGGAATGAGATCACGGTAAAGCGGAAGGGGGAGTTATGAGACGTTCTGGAAAAATGTGGTACTTAACGGTGGCGGCGGTTTGCCTGGCCATGGCCTGCCTGCTGCTGGCCTTCCCCGGTTGTTTCGGAGGCGAGCCGAGCGTGGACGAGATCTGGGAGGAATCCGAGAAGGCGCAGGAGAACATCACATCCCTCCATATGGAGATCACCGTCCTCTACCAGAACACGAAGTTCGGCAGCGGGCAGATACAAACCTACACCGTTGACGTGAGCGGCAACAACGTTCACCTGCAGAACTCCATCTTCGGGCACACTTTCAGCGAGGTGATCGTGGTAGGAGGAAAGCAATACTCGCGTGTCATGAACGAGAAGGATTGGAAGGAGCAACCCGCGAGCATAACGGCTCAAGGGGCCACGGAGCAGGTGGGGGGATTCGCCAATCTGCCGTCCATTGCGGCTTCCAAGGAGAACAAGGGGATCGAGAAGATAGGCGGGAAAGAGGCGTATCATCTGAGCTTCGGCCTCTCCCCCGATTCCATATCCAGCCTCTTCAAGAGCGTGCCGGTGACGCAACTCTCGGCGGCGGCGGGTGGAAGCGTGGACGTCTGGGTGGAAAAGGAGACCCACTACCGGGTCAAGTACGAGGCAATTGTCCAGAACGTGCTGATAACCGAGCAGATCGGCTACGGCGACGTGCGTATAGTGACCACAGTCAGCGAGATAAACCAGCCCATAAGCATCAGCCCGCCGGCATGATACGCGCCTGCTGAAACGGAGGGGGCCGCGCGTCCCATGGGCCGCGCGGCCCTTATGTTACGCGTATGTTACGCTGGCGTAACTTTTCCGTCAAAATATGGGACACCATATAAAACATATATTTTACCGATCCGATATATATCGCGAGGCAACAAGGCGCGGACAAGCGGCGCTTGTTCGGCGTGAAGGACGTTGTGAGATAGTGGCAGCCTGGCAGGTAGGAGGGGGCAGCCTGGAGCCTTTGAGGCAAAAACGGCACGCAAAGAGAGAAAGGGATTCAGGTATTGGAAAACCTATTACAACGGGCCAGGCGTCAAGATGACCGGGGTTATTACCCGAGTCGGGTAGGGGCGAACGCGGCATCGCTTCTCTCCACGCCGTATGATGCCTACCTCCCGCGGATACCTGATGCCTGCCTCCCGCGGATAGCACATGCGGATGCCTCGCGCTTTTCGCCGTCTGCCACGCTTTACATGCGATACCAGGACGTCGTTGCGCCGCCGGTATATATGGCTGTGACTGTGGCGATCACCCTTTCCCCGGGTTTTTTAAAGGTAAATCGGCCGCGGGCATAGAATATTTGCCGTTGTAAGTTACCGATAAGTAAGGAGATGAATGGACAGTGGACGGACGGGATCTGGAATGAGCACCGATCCCTGGCTGTAAGCGTGAGGAGAGGGTTTCGAGTTGAGTAGAGTTAGGGGGTCGAGAACATGTTGATCAACCGAAGCCTGCAGAAGATCATCAACCTGTTGGTCGTGATCTTGGTGGTTTCCCTGGTGGCCATAGGGGGGGTGCTGGCCTTACCTGCACGCAGCCCGTTCGGGCCCTTGCTGGGAAAGATATTCAGCTCCAAGGACAACCTGGTGGGCATGTTCAACAACCTCGATCCCAAGGAGGTCGCCAGGGCCATCAACGAGAATCCCGACCTGGTGAAGGAACTGCTCCCCTACCTGCAGGCGGATATCCTGGCAGCGGCCCTCAACGACAACGCGCAGTTCGTGAACGACCTGGTCGCCGCCCTCGACCCCCGGGTGGCGGCCGATCTGGTGAACGAGAACACCGATTTCGTGAACGAGGTCATCCCCTATCTCGACCCCCAGGCGCTGGCGGAAGTATTGAACAACAACTACACCTTCATCGTTCAGGTGACGCAATATCTCGACCCCTTCGCCTTTGCCTATATCGTCAATAACAACGAGAGCTTCGCTATCCAGTTGGTAGGAGCGCTGGACCCCGTGGTCATCGCCAACGTCATCAACAACAACGGGACCTTCATCACGCAGGTGGCGGGGCTTTTAGATGCGGCCGTGCTGGCGCGGGCGATCAACGAGAACCCGAGCCTGGCGGTGGACCTGGTGGGGCAGCTTGACCCGAGGGTGGCCGCCATGGTGGTCAACGCCAACGGCCGTTTCCTCAATTCCGTGCTGGGTATGCTCGATCCCAGGGTCCTCGCGGGAGCGGTCAACGCCAACGGCCGTTTCCTGGTGCAACTCCTGGGATACCTCGATCCCAAGGTGGTCGCCGAAGCGCTGAACAACAACGAGCACCTGGTTAATGACGTAATCACCCTGCTCAAACCCGATTTCATCGCCTCCCTCATCAACAACCAGTCCTTCGTGACCGCGGTCATCGGTTACCTGAACCCTGCGTCGGTGGCCGGTTCCATAAACGCGAACAGCGGCTTCGTGAGCGCCCTGCTCGGGCACTTGGATCCCTCCATGGTGGCGGGGGCGGTGTCCAGCAACTACGCCTGGATCGATTCCCTCATCGGTCAGCTCGACGGCGCCCAGCTGGGGCACATCCTGGACAACAACTCGGCCTTCATGACCGACTTCGTGGGGGCCCTCTCCACCGATACCGTGGCCGGCATCGTCAACGGCAACCAGGCGTGGATCACCGAGCTGCTGGGCAAGCTCGACCCCTCGGTGGTAGCGGGGGCCGTATCGGACAACGCCGCCTGGATCGACTCCCTGATCGGTCAGCTGGACGGCGCCCAGCTTGGTCACATCATGGACAACAACAGCGCTTTCCTGGTCGACTTCGTGGGGGCCCTCTCCCCATCCACCATCGCTGATGTAGTGAACGACAACGTTCCCTGGGTGGTCGATCTTATGTCCGAGCTGGACGTGGGGGCCATCGCCTCCATCGCCAACGACCCCGCCACCATCGCCTTCCTCAACGACCTCCTGCCCCTGCTCGACGCCCAAGCCCTGGCGGACATGGTCAACGGCAACGGGGCATGGGTGGGAGACCTCGTCTCCGGCATCGAGGTGGGCACGGTGAACGACCTCCTGAGCGAGCTCTACGCGAGCGGCTGGATCGGGACCCTCATGGCGGGACTTGACCGCAACACCATCGCCTCCATCGCCAACGACCCCGCCACCATCGCCTTCCTCAACGACCTCCTGCCCCTGCTCGACGCCCAAGCCCTGGCGGACATGGTCAACGGCAACGGGGCATGGGTGGGAGACCTCGTCTCCGGCATCG
>JACIXC010000028.1 GCA_014360655.1 Actinomycetota bacterium
GTGCATTATAGCAGATCGATCACGGGATCGGTCGTAGGGTCACCTCTACAGTTATGCCGTTTGGCACCCTTCTTTCAAGCACGTTTCGGAAGTGGGGTCACATCTTCGATCTTCGGCCCCTTATGCCTTTTCCGCGCTATCATGATCTATCGCGATGAATGAACGCCTGTTCCGCCTGGCCCGTCACGGCCAGGCAACCCCGTGCCGGAAGGGCGAGGATGCGGACCCGGGTGGTCCCTCCCGTATACTAGTACCAAGCATCAGCGAAGCAACCTCGTTCCGGAAGGGCGAGGGAATGTCCCCCGTCCAGCTACGGCGGCACGGGT
Source organism: Actinomycetota bacterium (assembly GCA_014360655.1). Taxonomy (NCBI): domain Bacteria; kingdom Bacillati; phylum Actinomycetota; species Actinomycetota bacterium. The sequence goes on from JACIXC010000028.1 coordinate 327, forward strand.
GCGCCATCCCCGTGCCGGAAGGGCGAGGATGCGGACCCGGGTGATTCCGAGTGATCCCTAAACCCGGTTAATCCCCAAGGATTGAGCTACCGAAGATCGAAGATGTGACCCTAAACCCGGTTAATCCCCAAGGATCGAGCAACCGAAGATTGAAGATGTGACCCCAAACATCGCGTCCGCGTTCATGACTGAGTATTTAGGGAACAGATATGTTTTCGGGTCGGGCCTCGTTCATGCCTGAGGACTGCCTTTCCGCAAAACAAAAGTGATGATCTCTCCCGCTGCCCGGACAGCTTCCTCCGCATCCTTGGCGTTGAAGGCTTCAGAGGGTATGCCGCCGGGAAGTCCATTGGGATAGCGAGTGGGGATGTAGAAACGGTCCAGAAGGGATGCCCTGTCCTTCAGGGCGGCAAACTCCATGTCACCCGTGGCAGCGTCCCCGACAAGCTCGGCAGCCGAGTGTCCCCACACCACCTGGTGGCCCTGTAGATAAAGATAGGCTTTGATCGCTTTCTCGGCAGCCTGCTGGGAGAGGAAACATGCCAGGTGGTAGCGGCCCCCCTGTGCGTTGAACTCTGCATCATCCAGATCGTGCCTTGCTTGCCTTATCCACCGCTCGTATTCCCTTCTCGGATCAGGCTGCATGAAGAACCCTCCCTTCCTTCAGGGCCTGTACCAGGAAGGGGTTGGTCTCCTTCATATCCTCGAATTCCTCGGGTGTGTATACCAGGATGTCCATGGCCACCGATGGCTGGATGGAAAGATAGGCCGTTCTCAGTCGGTCGAGGAAACGCTCCTGCGTGCGCATCACCACCAATAAGTCGATGTCGCCATAGGGATTAACGACTCCCCGAGCCATTGAACCGATGAGAATTATTCGTTCGGCCCCCAACTCCTTCAGTTTGGCAACGGCTCTTTCCAGCTCCGATTGCAGCCCTTTCCCGCGCCTTTCCAGGATTTCCTTCCCCAGCAACAACCGCATCACCTCCACGGCATCGATTATAGCATTTAGATGTTCGCGGCATCCGGGGTTGGCCGGAAATATGGCTCTGGACACGGCTGCGGTCTGGACATCTTCACGGTCCGACCCCAATATGCTATTACGATCCGCCCGAAGCCCGGCGTAAAGCAGGCCTTCCTCGTTCATTGCCGGCGGAGTAAGAATGGTCTCAGCCGGATTTCGCCCCTCTTGGGCCGGGCAGATCCCGCACTCGACCCCAAGGCGTTGACCCCGTGCTGTTCCGTGATATGGGCGACAGGCTCCGATATTACTCCCCTCTGATCGAAATGGCCGACGGACCCCTGGGCCCAGGCCTTTCCCGGCCCGTAAACGGCGCGCTCGCAGACCACGGACGAGCCCGTGGTGACTACCTTGGTGGAGACGTCCTTCATGTTGGGGACCAGGGTGTTCAGGAAAAAGGACCGGCGGGACTGGGCGGGGACGGGGAAGTCCTGGGGGCCGTCCACCTTCCCGTTCTCCGTGTAGAAGGTGAGGTCCACGGTGACCTGAGTCGCGTTGGGGTTCTGCACCACCACCCAGGTCTCCATGCCCCCGTAGGTGGTGCCCTCCGCCAGGTACCACAGGTTGGCGGTTGCCTGCCGAAAGCCGTCCGAGCCCCCCGCCTCCGCCCCCGAAACCTCCGCGGCCGTGACCGGGAAGCAGAACACCAGCGCAAGGCAGGCGCCGATGAGCAGTATCACCGCGAAAGAACGGTAAATGCTACCGCCCAAGCCGCGTCCCCGTAGATGCAAGGTCGACATCTTAAACCCCTTTTTTCTTGCTCGGTTTGCCTTTCCTTCAGACATATCCGGTATCAGGCCTCGTTCATGTTCCGGGCATCAAACGAGGCCATACTTTCGCGTCCGCGATCCACGGAAAAGATACCCGAGGTCGCCGCGCTTATTGCAATCCCTATTGCTTGCCTCTCCTTTACCGCTCCTATTGCCTTGCCGCTTTGCCGCCTTCCGCTTTGCCGCTTTGCTTTCCTGCCTCCCTGCCCTTTCTCACAGGCATCATTCCATCCCTACAGCGTGCCACCGTAACCCACGGAACCGTGGGCCCAGGCCTTGCCCGGCCCGTAGACGGCCCGCTCGCAGACCACGACGCCGGTGTCGCAGACAACCCGGGTGGAGACGTCCTTCATGTTGGGGACCAGGGTGTTCAGGAGGAAGGAACGCCGGGAGTAGGCGGGGATGGGGAAGTCCTGGGGGCCGTCCACCTTCCCGTTCTCCGTGTAAAAGGTGAGGTCCACGGTGGCCGCCACGCAGTCCGGGTTCTGCACCACCACCCAGGTCTCCATCCCCCCGTAGGTGGAGCCCTCCGCCAGGTACCAATTGACGTTATATAGAAACGTACCGACGGACCCCTGGGCCCAGGCCTTTCCCGGCCCGTAAACGGCGCGCTCGCAGACCACGGACGAGCCCGTGGTGACTACCTTGGTGGAGACGTCCTTCATGTTGGGGACCAGGGTGTTCAGGAGGAAGGAACGCCGGGAGTAGGCGGGGATGGGGAAGTCCTGGGGACCGTCCACCTTCCCCTCGTTGGTATGAAAGGTGACATCCGCGATGGCCTGGAGGTGGGTGGGGTTCATCACCACCACCCAGGTCTCCATCCCCCCGTAGGTGGAGCCCTCCGCCAGGTACCACGAGGCTTGGGGATTAGAGAAGCCTATAGACTCGTGGGCCCACGTCTTTCCCGGTCCGTAAACGGAGCGTTCGCAGACCACGAACCCGGTGCCGCATTGCACGGAGGTGGAGACGTCCTTCATGTTGGGCACCAGGCTGTTCAGGAGCAATGACTTGCGTGAGTTGGCGGGTATGGGGAAATCCTGGGGCCCGTCCACCTTTCCCTCCCCGGTAATGAAGCTCACGTCCACCACGGCTTGGTAATCGTTGGGGTTCTGTATCACCACCCAGGTCTCCATGCCCCCGTAGGTGGAGCCCTCCGCCAGGTGCCACTGGGCGCCGGCAAATCTCGAGCCGATGGATTCGTGAGCCCAGGCCTTTCCCGGCCCGTAGACCGCCCTCTCGCAGACCACTTGCCCGCCGCTGGCGACAACCTGGGTGGAGACGTCCTTCATGTTGGGGACCAGGCTGTTCAGGAAAAAGGACCGGCGGGACTGGGCTGGGACGGGGAAGCCCTGGGGCCCGTCCTTCTTCCCCTCGTTGGTATTGAAAGTGATATCCACGGTGACCGGGGTCGGGTTGGGGTTCTGCACCACCACCCAGGTCTCCATCCCCCCGTAGGTGGAGCCCTCCGCCAGGTACCATGGGGGGAGTGTCGCCGGCCGAAAGCCGTCCGGGCCCCCCGCCTCCGCCCCCGAAACCTCCGCGGCCGCGGCCGGGAAACAGAACACCAGCGCAAGGCAGGCGGCCGCCATCGTCATCACCGCGAGAGAACGGCGCATCGCACGTCTCGCTACAGGTCTTTTCGGACGCAAGGACAGCATTTCCGAACTCCTTTCCGTCAGCTTCGCGTACTCACGATATATTTCCATTTATTTCCATCTTTCAAGCATCGAAAAGGAAACATCAACCGCTTGTGCGATCAGCGTGGGAGGGATTGGCGGCATATTGCCGGTTTCCCGGCGAGGGCGATTCCCCTATGCCCGTGTACGGATTTCCCGATACGGCCCTCGGGGTTGCTTTGTATGACCCCCTTTTCTAAAAGGCACAAGTAGCTGATGAGATTATATCATATGCGCATCATGGTAAGTGGAAAGTGGGGTCACTCTCCGCGTGATTCCGTTCAGGGCGAATAGCCCACCACGTCGTGGCCTCCGCTCACCCCTCCCCGGTTGAAGTAGACGGGGCGCTCGGCTACGATCTGCAGGCCGTTTACGCACTCCACCTTGCAAGAGAAGTCGTGGGCCTCGTCCTCCCCCTCCCCCAGGTGGGCCTTCACGGGCACGGTGGCGCGGGAGTTGGCGGGGACGCTTATGGAGTATACCTGCGTCCTGCCGTTCCCCAGCATGTAGGTGATCCTGACGGTGGCCGCCGTCCCGTTGGGGTTCTGCACGCAGAGGTAGGGGGTGTAGCCGGGGCGGCAGGTGCCCTCCGCGAAGCAGAAGGCGGCGGCGGGGGAGGTGGCCCCCACCACGTCGTGGCCTCCGCTCACCCCTCCCCGGTTGAAGTAGAGGGGACGCTCGGCCACGATCTGCAGGCCGTTTACGCACTCCACCTTGCAAGAGAAGTCGTGGGCCTCGTCCTCCCCCTCCCCCAGGTGGGCCTTCACGGGCACGGTGGCGCGGGAGTTGGCGGGGACGCTTATGGAGTATACCTGCGTCCTGCCGTTCCCCAGCATGTAGGTGATCCTGACGGTGGCCGCCGTCCCGTTGGGGTTCTGCACGCAGAGGTAGGGGGTGTAGCCGGGGCGGCAGGTGCCCTCCGCGAAGTAGAAGGCGGCGGCGGGGACGACCACGGCCGCGAAGCGCGCCACGAGCGAGCGGTCGCGCTCGGCGGTGAAGGTGTAGACGGCGGAGGTGGACACCACGCCGCCGCCCTCCCTCCATTCCACGAAGCGCCAGCCCGCGTTGGCAGATGCTTCCAGGCGCACCGTGGAGCCGTGCGCGTAGGCCCCCGCCCCCGTCACCGACCCCGACCCGGAGGGATCCACCGCGCAGGCGATGGTGTAGGTGTTCGCGGCGAAGGTGACGGTGACGGCGTGGTCGCGGTCCACGTTGTGAACATAATAGGGGTTGGCGACCGGCTTCGCCTCCCCGTTGTCGGTGATGGACGCGATGCCGTAACCCGCCAGCGGGCTGATGTTCACCGTGGCCGTGCCCCCGTAGGAGACGTTCTGGGAGGGCGGGCTCACGGAACCCCCCACGCCGGATGCCGTCGCGGTCACCACGAAGGGCAGCACGTTGAAGGGGAGCCCGTTTGAGGTCCCCCCTCCCGTGGTCACCGTGACCTGCACGGATCCCGCCGCCATGGGGGGCACGCGGCACACGACGCGGGTGTCCGACCACGAGACGTAGTCCCCCTCCGCGACCTGCACGGTCCCGAAGGAGACATGGGACGAGCCCCGCGCGGCGCCGAAGCCGCTCCCGTTCAGGGTCACCTGCGCCCCCACCTTTCCCGAGGAGGGCGAGAGGGAGGTGAGCGAGGGGGTCGGCCCGACCAGGCTCAGCGAGCGGTATATGTTCACCCGCCCCCACCCGTAATGGTCGTCCCGTCCCGCATCCCCCTTGTCGTCCGCCCCGTCCTGCAGCGCCTGCTGCACCGCGTCGCTCCCCAGCGAGGGGTTGCGGGAACGCAGCAAGGCCGCCGCCCCCGCGGCCATGGGGGAGGCCATGGAGGTGCCGCTCATGTAGCAGTAGTTGGCGGGCATGCCGTAAGAGGTGAGCGCCACCGGGTAGGTGGGCGAGGTGGAGGCGATGTAGACCCCGGGGGCGGAGAGGTCCACGCTGGCGTTGTAATTGGAAAATGTTGCCACCTGGTCCTGGTTGTCGGTGGCCCCCACCCCGATGACGTGGGCGTATCCCGCGGGGTAGTTCACGGTGGTGTTTCCGTCGTTCCCGGCGGCGGCGCAGAGCACCGCGCCCTTCCCGTAGGCGTAGTTCACGGCGTCCTGCTCCGCCGAGGAAGACGACGTCCCCCCGAAGCTCATGCTTATCACCCCCGCGCCGTTGTCGGCGGCGTAGCGCAGGGCGGCGATGACGTCGGAGGAATAGAAGGAGCCGACGCAGTCCCCCGCCTTGAGGGACATGACGCGCGCCCCGGGGCAGGTACCCGCCACCCCGGTGGCGTTTCCCGTCTCCGCGCCCACGATGCCCGCGCAGTGGGTGCCATGCCCGTCGTCGTCGCGGGGCACGGGGTTGGCGTTGGTGCGGAAGTAGAAGTCGTAGCCGCTGCCCTGCTCCCAGCTCGAGGAGGAGGCGAGCCAGCGCCAGCCGCACCCGTCGGCGTAGAGGTCGTACCACGGGTTAGGATCCGCGGGGTCGTCGTAGTTCATGAAGAGCAGGTAATAATTGGCAGTGTCGTTCTGCGCCGTGGAGAAGACCAGGTAATAGGTGGCGCCGGCGGTCAGGCGCACGGCGGAGGAGAGGGTCTTCGTCACCTCCATCTTGAGGAGGGATGAGACCTCTGATGGATTGATGGTCGCGGAGGCGAGGTCGGCTCCGTTCAGGCTGCTGCGCACGGAGACGGTGATGGGCTGGGCGGGGCTTCCCGTCTTGCGCAGCTTTATCCCGACGGAGGTGAGGTAGGCTCCCGTCCCCTTGATGGACTGGGCGAAGGCGCGCCGGTCCGCATCGTACCCCAGGCGCCACGCCCAGTTGTTCTCGTAGAGGTGGGAGATGCCCGCCCAGTTGTAGCCGTAGCGGTCGTCCACGTAGCCGTTGCCGTCGTCGTCCACGCCGTTGCCCGCCGTCTCGTCCGCGTTCACCCACAGCTTGTTCTGCAGGTCGGGATGGGCGAGGTCCGTGCCCGTGTCGATCACCGCCACCGTGGGGGGGTTGGTGAATCCCCGCTCGACGTCCCACCCCTCCACCGCGTCCATGTCCGCGTCCGGGGTGCCAACCTGTCCCCCGATAGTCTGGCCGGTGTTGTGGTAGGCCCACTGGTTGCCGAAATAGGTGTCGTTGGGGGTGTAGACGGCCTTCCGCAGGTAGTCGGGCTCCGCGTACTCCACCCAGGGGAAGAAGCGCAGGACCCGCAGCCCCTCCTCGACGGAGACCCCGTCCGCGAGGGCGAGGAGGCGCACCGTTCCCCCCGCTCCCTCTCCCGCGCCGTTTTCCGCCTTGCCCCCTTCTCCACCTGCCGCCGGTTCCGCTTTGCCCGCTCCCGCCGGTTCCGCTTCCGGGTTCCCCGCAAGAGTTCCCGCAAGGCCTTCCGAAAGACCTCCCGCCCGCGCGCCTATCTCCCGGAGGACCTCCTTTACCCCGCACTGGCGGAGGAACTCAAGCGCCCGCTGCTCCGCGGTCCCCTTACGGAACTTGACGATCACCTGCCCGAGCGCGTAGGCGTCCCCGCCGCCGTCCTCGCCGGAAGCGCCTGTTTTCTCCGGGCCTTCCAGGCCTTCCAGGCCTTCGTCACCGAGGCCCTGCCCGGGCGCGTAGGGATCCTGCCCGGGTGCGCAAGGCTCCCCGCTATCCCCCACCGCTCCCTCTGTGTTTGCGGTCCCGGAAACCGTATCGGACCAGGGTTCGCCTCCCGGGACTTCTCCGCCCGGGGATTCCTCCCACGCTCTCCCCGCTGCCCACGCGATGCTGTCGACGCCGGGAAAGCTTCCGGCACCTCCGGCAGTGATCTCTATGCCCGGGCTTTCCTCCGCTGCTCCCTCCGGACTTCCTCCCCGCGCCCCGGCCGCCGAGACCTCCGCCCTGCCTCCACCCCGCGGGTCCACTCCCCCGGCACGTGCGGGCAGGTACCGCCCGCCGCAGAGCGCCAGGAATAGCGCAAGGAGGAATATGACCCCGGTTCTTGCCCCTCGCGAGGAGATGTCTTGCGGTTTCTTCACCTGCGGCCCCTTGCTTTGCCGCCCTTTCGTTTGCGGCCTTTTCGTCCGCGGACCCTTCCGCCGGATCCCGCCTTCCGCCTCTCGCTTTGCCGAGACGCGGAGCCGCTCCGGCCATCGCGCATCACACGTCGAACAGGACACCTTCATTGTACGCCATATCCTCCGGCGCCGCCTCCCCGCCTCCCGTTCCTCCCCGCCTTTCACGCCGGCTGTCTTCCGTTCCTCCCCGCCTTCCGTTCCTCCCCGCCTTGCGCGCCGGCCGCCTCCCGTTCCTTCCCGCCTTCCATTCCTTCCCGCCACCCGCGCCGTCCACCTTCCGTTCCTTCCCGCCACCCGGTTCCCGCGCCCGCCGCCGGCCGACCGCGACCCCACCGGTCTGCGACATCGCGAGAAGTATCGGATTCCCGGGCCGGCCTGCATCGAGAGCCCTTTGCTCCGCTCGTATCCGGCAGAGAGACGCATGGGCAGCGTCATGGCTCCAGCCGTCCCTGCCGCACCTACCGTCGCTCTTGTTGCGACCTCTCCGCCAGCGCGTGCAAGAAACCGGCAGGGGACGTGATCCTCAAGCCCTTCCCGGCGGCCCGGGACCTGGCTTCCAGGAAATGCCTGTCCCCGCTCACCAGTAAATCCACGTCCGCCGCGTGAGCCGCGGCGGCTATGGGCGCGTCGTCCCTGCCCACCACCTTCTCCCATGCGCCGACTTCCCCGGGACCGGGATCAGTGCAGACTTCCAAGGGGATGTTCACAAGGAATGCGTTCAGGAAGGGCAGGGCTCCCGGCAGCTTCTCCGCCAGGGTGCGAACGACCTCGTCCAGTACCTGGCGGGAAACCACCACGCGGAAGCTGCCCCCCGCCGCTTCCTCCAGGATCTTTCCGGGGGCACCTTTACGGGAATAGAAACCGGAAAAGAAGACGTTGCTGTCCAGGAAGGCACGCACCCCGGCCTCGCGCGGCCCGTTACCGCCCACCGACGCGCTCCCCGCCTGCCTTCCGCCGCGCCTTCCTTCCCGCTTTCAGCAGCTCCTCCTCGCTGATCCCGGACCTTTCAAAGCAGGCCCGGATCTCCTCCAGCGCGACCAGCGCCTTCTTCTTCTTGGGCCTGGCGACGAGCGCGTCCCCCTCCACCTTCAGATCCAACAGGTCTCCCGGTTCGAGGGACAGGGAAGCGCATATCTCCGGCGGCAGCGTCAACTGCCGCTTGGGTCGCAGCCTCACCTGGACTTCCTTCCCCTCCGACACTATCCTACCTCCTACGTCAGATGTAAGATCTCTTACCAAGGATAGCACGGCCGCCTGCATGGCGACAACCCACCCCTGTCCACGCTTCGCAAACCCATTCGCATGGGGTCACATCTTCGATCTTCGACCCACGATGCCCATGCGTGCCCATTCTTGATCGATGAGGCCTTACCCGCCTTTCATGAGGCTCCACCTCGAGCCCTTAGCCCTTCAGCGCCTGATCTTAGCGCCTGATCCAAAGCAGCGACTCCTCTACCCGAAATCCCGAAACGACCGTGCCGGCCGGGCCGGAGGAATTCACCCTTGGATAGCGAGATATAACAACTGGTTGCACGTGGAAACGACCGGGCTGGCCGGGCCGGCCGGGCCGGAGGGATTTGCCTCGATGACTTTCTATCCTGATTCGGCGTTGCAACCGAAGATCGAAGATGTGACCCCGCGATTGAAGATCGAAGATGAGACTCCACGATTCCCCCGCGATTGAAGATCGAAGATGTGACCCCACGATTCCCGCGCGATTGAAGATCGAAGATGTGATCCCGCGATTCCTGAAGATGTGACCCCACGATTCCCCAATCGCAAGGAAGTGATGGATAATACTGGTAGGTATGTTCCGCAGGGCTCGAGCCCTTCCTACAAACCCGTTTCGCCCTCCCGCATCGCCTTTATCGCGGGTTCTCCCTCCACCGAGGGCTCCGAGCCGTTGGCCGGTGGCGGCTCCTGCACGGCGGGCGGCTCTACCACGTCCGGCAGGGGCTCTTCCACGGCGGGGGGCGTCTCCCGGCCCGGCGAAGGCGTAACCCCGCCCGTTTCCGCTTCCCCGCCCCCCTCGAGCGGCGCGGCGGGCAACCACGGCAGCGATGACCTGGGCACCTCCACCGCCCTCACGTCAGCGGGGGTGATCATCCCCTCCAGGAGCAGGGGCCAGTCCCCCGGGTCCAGGAGCACCACGTCATAATCCCGCTGCGGCGCACCCCTCAAGTCGAAGACCACGGCGACCTGCCTGCCCTTGCCCCTCATGACGCGCCCCTCCAGGAGCACCCCGGGGGCCACGGCGTAAGCCCGGGCGACCTCGCGCTTCAGCCCCTTTCTCGCCACCAGGGCGAGCGAACCCCGGTTGCCCGGCTCGGCTCCCTTCTCCAACGACGCGCCCTCCTCCAGCCACTCCCCCCTCTCGTCGTATGCGCCCTTTCCCGCGACGCCGTTCGCCTCGTACGCGTATACCGCGGGTCCCGTGGAATCCATGGACGCGGCCGCATAGCCGCAGGCGCCGCAGGACAACACCCTGAACGCCCCGCCGAGGACCCCGCTCCTGCCGTCGGCGAAGTCGAGCCGGACGTCGTACAGGCCCTCGCCCGCCGACCTCAGATCGAAGACGGCGTAGGCGGTGAAACCGTTGAGCACCCAGGTCTTCGACGCCACCAGGGTGACCTGGCCCTTGACCAGCTTCGCGGTGGCCTCCCCCTTGAAGCCCTCCCCGTAGATGAAGACCGGCCACCTGCACGCTCCCGCCAGCCCCCAGCAGGGGCAGACGCCGCATATCTTCACCGGCGGTCCCGTTTCCCAGGTGCCCGCGGAGATATCTCCCCTCACCGTCTCGGTGTCGCTGAAGTAGGCGCGCACCGGCACCAGGTAGCGGGCGGTCAGGGCCACCGCCGCCACCAGCAACACCGCGATATAAAACCTTGACCTTGTCATGCGCTCCCTTGTCATATGCTCCCTTGTCATATGCCCCCCTGTCATGCGCTCCCTCACTGCCCGCTGCACGAGTTGAGGGTGTAGGAGACGATGACGTCCAGGCTCACGCCCATGTACTCGTTTCCCGCCTCCTCCGCGAACTTCACGCTCAATCTCATGTAAGGGGCGTAGCAGTCCGGTAGCCAGTAACGCGGCGGGGGGAGGTCGTCCAGCGGGTCCGCCCGGAAATCGTAGAAGGTCTTCCTCCCGTCCCCGTCCGCGTCGCCTATGGTCCAATCCCCCGCCCGGTAGCCGTCCGGGCGCGGCGGGCAGCCGCTCCAGCCGCCGGTGAGGAGGTCTATCTTCCAGTCCCGGGTGTAGTACTCGCAGCGGGTGATGATCATCTTCCGCGCCATGTCGTCCGCGCCCACCGCGCCCGAGCCTCCCCGCAGCGCGTAATCCATGGCAATCTCCACGTGGTCGGCGCAGACGATGCCCAGCTGTTTCAACTGCACGAAGGAGGACTCGAAGGGGTACACGTCCCCCGGCTTCATGTCGCCCGCGCACCAGGTGTCGCGCAGCCCGTCCCTCCAGCCCTCGTCCTGGTCCCGCAGTTTCAGGTCGAAGAGGCTGCATGAAACGGTGACGGAGCACGCGCGCGATGCCCCCAGGTTAAGGATAACGGCCGTCAACGCCAGGGCCGCGACCGCGCAGAAACATGCCGCGGACATCATCAGCTTCCTCGACGACCTTCTCGGCATCTTCACCCGCCATCCTTCGTGTTGATGATCCCCAGCCCGGGCGACGACCGCCCGGGCCGAGGATCCAAGGTTCGCATCACACGCCTTCGCGCGCCATGTCTTCGCATCCCATGACTTACGGGATGGTGAAGAAGAGCGGCGTGTCCTTCTCCATGAGCACGCAGGTCCACGGAGACTCGTCCAGAGAGATGAGGCACTTGATGTACTTGTATTCTCCGGAGGGTATGCCCGTGAAACTGGCCTTTACCCCAGCGGCCAGGTCGGCACCGTCGACATCCCAGCCAGCCGTACCCTGATAACCATCGCGTGTGAACGCATAGATGCCCTCGTCTCCATCCACGTACGCCCCAGAATGGGTGGTTGGTGCGCCGGGCGTGTAATAAGCGCGCTCGTACTGGTTCCAGGGAGACGGGGGCGCAACACCCGGGTTGTTGCCATCGTACTTGTTGGCGGCCAGGGCGCTGGTCATGGCCACGCGCTGCACCTCGGTTATCCCTGACTGGCCCTTGCTCGGGCTGTTGATCTTCAACTGGTAGTACTTATTCGCTTCGAGCCCCTTGGCCACCACGTCGAGGTTCAGGCTACCCACGTTGTAGCGGCAGATGCCCCAGATGCCGTCGCCGAGGATGGGCTTCCATTCGTTGTTCTCTACCTTTTTGTTTTCCAGGATGATGCCGCTGGTGGGAGGCCCGCCGTTGTGGTCGGTCATGATGAACTCGAAGTTGACGGTGCAGGACTTGCCCTGCATTTCATTCGGCGTGTCCGCGGCCAGGTGGAAGCTGAGCACGAGGTACATCTCTTGCCCTGGATCAAGCCATCCCAGCGGTATGGACACCGACTGCAGGTCCTTTACGGTCATCTTGTCGTCGGGATGGATGATCACCTCGGCGCCCTTCGAGAGGTCGAACTCCAGGTACTTGGCAAGTCCGGGGTTCACTCCGTCTATCCCGTCGATGTGCAGCCATACCGGACCCTCGTTGGATCCGATATTTTTCAGCTGCACTTCCTGGGTCTTCCAGTCGCATGGCTTCAGGTCCTCGATGGCGAATTGTAAATCAGCGGGCTCATTCACCTTGAGTTTTATGGTCCCCGTGGTGAAGGTCCCCACCACCGTCTCGGTGTCGCTGAACCACGCGAAGGTACCCAGGCCCGCCAGCGTGGCCACCAGGGCCAAGGCCAGCGTCGCGATGAGTATCTTCCTCATTGCCGATACCTCCTTGTCGTCTTGCTTTCCCTCCGATCGGGCTGCCCGGGCCCATCCGATACGAAAAACAACTCGGGGCTTTCAACACCTCCTTTCCACCCTCAGCCCTTTTGCCCCACATCCTTTTCCCGCCGTTCCGCAGGGCCTATAATGAAAGCAGGGTGCACAAGGGCCTGGCAGGGCTTCGCGTGTACCTCCGGGGGCAGTGGCCGCTGCCCCCACTCACTTTTCGCTTTGATCTACGGTCATGTATCGGCTGTCTTCACCGTGCCGACATGCCCTGAAGTCTTTTTCGCCTCCTTATCCCCCCTTGTCGCCCGCGTTTCCGTCCACCTCTCCGGCCGACATGCACTGCATGCATAGCCTGCCCCGGGGGCCTTGCGCGGGGGCTACAGTCGTTCCCCTCGCGCTCGGTTTCTCGCATTTCGCATCCGAAAACAGAAGATTTAACCCCATTATCCGCGCTCGCGTTCTCACACTATACCGCCTCGATCGAATCCTTTCCCTATCCGAAAAGAAACCTTTAAATCAAAAGCCCGACCGCTCTCACGATCGGGCCGGTTTCACCACTCGCTCCCCGCATCCCAGGTGACCAGGTCAAAGAGACGCGGTTCAACGCTTCCCCATCGTCCCTATATTTTATAACCCGAAATTGCAAATCCAAACTAAATTATATCCGCTTTTCCGGCCCTGTAAACCCCCTGTGCTGGTTCACTACATGGTGAACACTCCATCCCTATCCTTGCTCTCCTCCATCCACGCCTTCAGGAACTCCATGGGGGTGAGATAACCCAGGCTCTGGTGTGGTCTCACGTAATTGTACACGTAATTCCATCTGCAAAGGATCTCGTTGAGC
>JACIXC010000029.1 GCA_014360655.1 Actinomycetota bacterium
TTGAGGGCCTCGATGAGCTGGGCCATGGTGTACTTCTTCTCGTCGAAGACCAGCTTCTTGACCGCCGCCAGGCTGTCCCCCGTCTCCATCCAGGCGAAGAAGGTGATCCAGGAGTTGCCGCGCTCGCTGGGGTAAGCCGAATCCACGCCCTCCTCCACGCACCTCTCGTAGAGGCCGGAGAGCAGGGGACGCGGTGTGCCCATGGAGGCGACGATACGCCCGTTGCTCGTCATCCTGGCCATCATGTCCATCATCCACTTCACCTGCGTGTACCAGGCCTGGTAGAGCTCCTCGAAGGTCTCGAACTTGCTGGCGTCGCCGGTCTCGGGGCCCATCTGCATCTGCAGCACGTTGTCGAAGCCGTTGAAGAGGGCGTACTCGATGGCCTTGGCGGCGATGATGGTGGCGTTGGCCATGCGGAAGGGCTGGGCCCCCAGCTTGGTGTCCGGGCAGGGGGACATGCAGGCCTGGTGCACCCACCGCCGCGCCTCGCGCAGGGGATGCTTGTGCCAGTGCATGGCGTTGGTGATGAGGATGGGATCGTTGCGCATGGAGGGATATCCCAGCCCCTGCCTTATGCACTCGAAGACCTGCCTGAGAGTCTGCATGCGCACGCCCGGGTGGTAGCGGAAGGCGAAGGTGGGGTTGGCCACCCGCACCAGGCGCGCCGCCTCCAGCAGGCAGTCGGTCATGTCGTTGCAGGCGTCGGTGCCGTCCTCGTTAACGCCGCCTATGGTCCACACCCAGGTGCCGGTGATGCCCTGCAGGGTGTCGCGGGCCATCATGAGCCAGAACCAGCCCACCTCGTAGCAGCGGATGAGGAACTCGCCCACCAGGTCCAGCGCCTCCTCGCGCGTGAGGATCTTGTCCTGGTTCACGTCCTTCTCGTAGAAGGGCCCGTGCCAGTAGTCGGGGCGCGCCGGCCAGGCCCCCTCGCAGGCCTCGTAGCGGCAGGCGATCTGGATGAAGTGGTCGAACTGCAGGGACTCGTGCAGGTGCTCGGGAGGCCGCGCCGGGACCTTGTCGCAGACCTCGGCGATGCGCAGCAGCTCCTCCCTGCGCTTGGGGTCCTTCTCGAAGTTCTCGGCGATGATCCTGGCCAGGCGGCTGTAGCGCCTCGCCCAGCGGATGACCGCCTCGAGCACCACCTTCATGGCTCGCCAGCGCTCGAGCTTTTCCAGGTAATCCCAGTCCTCCGGTTCGGGCACCCCCCTGTAGAGCTTCTCCTCACCCTCCGCTATCTTCTCGTCTATCTCCGCGATGATGCCCTCCAGGCCAAGCCGGAACATGTAGTCCCACTGCTTGGTGGCGTAGCCGATGCGGTTATGCGGAACCCCCCACCCGATCATCCCGGTGGCAAGCTTGATGACGTCCTCCGGTGAGAAGAGGCTGAGGACCATGCGGGCGTTCCAGTAATCGGAGATCTCCCGGATGATGCGCAGGCTCTCCTCCTCCGGCTCCGGGATGACGGTGCGGTCGTTGTAGAGGTCCTCGTTGGTGAGGAAGAGCACCTCCGGGTGCCAGATGATGGTGTGGGGGCGGGAACCCAGGTAACCCACGATCTGCGCGTGGTCCTGGATGAAGATGGTGATATTGTCGAAGATGTTGGCCATGCCGTATGCGTATGCCGTGATGGGAAGCTCGTACTGGTGCTCGCGGAACCCCTCGGTGAAGAGGATGGCCCTCTCCAGGTCCACCTTCACCCCGGGCTGGTACCCCGAGCCCTTGGCTCCTTTCTTCCAGACCGCCTTGCGCAGGTAGTCAAGGCGCTTGGAGCGCTTCTGCTCCGCCCACCACCACCACTGTCCGCTCTTCTCGATCTCCTCGACGGTTCTCGTCTCTACGCTCGCCATCTCTTACCCCCTCCTTCACGACAACAGCCTGGTCCTCCTGGTGTTCGCCACATAAAACTACACCGGGCTATCCGTACGGTATCGCGATGCCCGTATCCCTTCCTCCATTCCCTTGCTTCCAGTGTCCCGATCTCCCGGCGTACTGCGAAGACAGGGAATGGAATATCGCCACTGGCCGTGCTGAGCCCGTAGCGCATTGCCCGTATGCGGATCTTGCGGTGAACGTTGCGGTTATCGCTGTTCCGTCGCCGGAAGCAAGCTTGCGCTCGCTCTCACTGCTCCGGTTACTGGTAAGACACTTCTGCCATATAGCAACGCTGTCAAGTAAACTCAAAATAAATATAAGTAATCGGCGCGTTACAGTCAAGCTGTTCGATCAGCCCATCCGATTGAGACCCTGGAAGACGAGACCCCCCTGTTCATTCGCGCCCCCACCAGCCCTTTGAGGAAAGGACAAGGGGTTTCTCGCATTCATACTTCCGAAAACACGCGTCATGACGGGCGGCATTGCGATTTTCCGTTCATGTAAGATCCCGCGGACTAGGGAAAACATCGTCTGAAACGGGGAAGGGACCCGCCATTGTCGCCACGTACTTTACCTTGCGGGAAAAAGCATTTTCAGCGGCTTATGACCAGAGCCCAAAAGGGGGCCTGCCCGTTGAGCGCTGGCCCCCCTTTTTCGCAAATGCCTGCCGTAGACGCCCCGGTCCGTTATTTTACCTCGGCCTTGTTGTGCTTGCCGAGGAACATGTCCCGCAGGGAGACGAACATCCTGTCGATCTCCTCCAGTTCCTCCGGGGTCTGCTCCTTGACGATCTCCGCGCGGAAGAGCTCCTCGATGCGCTCCTCGTCGTAGCCGAGGTAATCGCGGAGTATCTGGCGGGTGTGCTGGCCCAGCATGGGGGCGGGAAGGAATTCCTGCACGGTGTCGGAGGCCTTGATGGGGTTGCCGAGGGTCTTGTATTTCTCGCCCGTGGCCGCGTGCTCGATCTCCACCACCATCTCCCTGGCGAGCACCTGGGGATCGGAGAGGGCTTTGTCGATGGTGTTCACGGGGCCCCAGGGCACCTGGTAGGCATCGAGCAGCTCCGCCCATTCCGCCAGGGTCTTCTTCTCGAAGACCTCCATCAGGAAGGCGTTGACCTCGTCCTGCCGCTTGAAGCGGGTGGGGGCGTTGTTCCACATCATGTCCTCGAGAAGGTCCTCGCGCCCGATGGCCCTGAGCAGGTTCTGCGCGTGCCTCTCGTTGGGGCAGGCGACCACCAGCCACCCGTCCTTGGCCTTGTAGGCATGATAGGGGACAAGTGTCTCGTGCCCGCTTCCCTGGGGACCGGGGACGAGGCCACCCACCAGGTAATATTGCGCCAGGTAGGTGAGGAGGGAGACCTGGCAGTCCAGCAGGGCCACGTCGATGCGCCGCCCCTTGCCCGTTACGTTGCGGTTGTAGAGAGCGGCGATGATGGCGATGGCCGCGAAAAGAGAACCGGCCAGGTCGCCCATGGCCAGTCCCATGCGTACCGGAGGACGCCCCGGCTCGCCGGTGAGGCTCATGGTGCCCCCCCGCGCCTGCACGACGATGTCGTAGGCGGGTTTTTCGGAATCCGGGCCGGTATGTCCGTACCCGGAAAGCGACGCGGAGATGATGCGGGGGTTTATCTCGCGCAGCGTCTCGTAGTCGGCGCCTATCTTGGCGAGCACGGTGGGGCGGGAATTGTCGAAGACCACGTCGGAGACCTTGACCAGGTCGTGGAAGACCTTTCTGCCCTCCTCCGTGGTGAGGTCCAGCGCCAGGCTTTTCTCGTTGCGGTTGATTGCCAGGAAGTAAGCGCCGATGCCCCCCACGTGGTATTGGGCGGGGACGCGGGAGAAATCGCCCGCCAGGGCACCACCCTTGGGGTTCTCTATCTTGATGATCTCCGCTCCCAGGTCGCCCAGGATCATGGTGCAGTAGGGACCGGCCAGCACCGTTGACAGGTCGAGTATCCTGACCCCTCCCAGAAGGTGGTTATCAGGTGAGAACATCTTTTACCTCCTTTGTCCGGACCATGCCTGATGTTTTACGCGATACGTCCCCCTGCAATGAAGATCACGCCTTCTCGGATTTTTCCCCGGTGCCGCGACCTCCATCCGTAAATCGTGCCGTTGCGGACGAAAACGATTGACGCCTCCCATCATTTTCCATGGTTAACGAGTCGCCGTCAAAGTCAGGGAACGTCAAAATCAAGGATTCTCTTATCTGCAAGCACATCCTGCATGTTGGAAACGCGCAGGAACCGCCGGCGTCTCGTGGTCGACAAGCGCCTACGTGCCGCGGGCCTCACTGCGAAGCGGCGCGCTCCAGGCGCCGGATCTCCCGCTTCCTCTCCCGGATGTAGTCGTTGACGGAGTCCAGGTTCAGGCACTGGTTGAGGAAGGAGAGGTCCTTGAGGAGCTCCCGGGCGCGGGCGGTGTCCCCGCAGGCCAGGGCCAGCTCCACCTGGCGGGAGGTCTCCTTCGCCGTCTCCTCCACGTCGGCCCTGATGTCCTGGCGGTCGCAGATGACCGGGTTCTGGCAGCTGGGGCACTCCCGGAAGATGAGGGGTCCGCAGCACGTCACGTTCCCGATGTGGCGGAACTCCTCGCCCTCCCCCTCGTAGCCGCAGCGGTCACAGGTGATCCTCATACCTTCACCCCCTTGCAGGGATCCCCGGGAACGCGCGCTCGCGCGCGGGTCCCCCTTCTCCAGACCCCGCGCCGCGCGGGCCGCCCCGCACGGTGCCGGCCCGCGGCGGGCGGCGGGGAGGCTACTTCTTCTCGTAGTTCTCGCAGTCGGGGTCGTTGGCGTTATGGGGCTTGGCGGTGTAGTACTCGCTCTTGCCGTCCGATTCGCGGCGCACGCAGTCGCCCCGGCTGGGGTCCTCCTCCAGGGGGAAGAACCACTTGCAGTCCGCACAGCTCATCCTCGCACCTCCTTATCCTTTAATCCTTCTCTCGCTCTTCTTCTTCCCTTCCCCTCATCCCCCCACGGTCACCGTGAGGCCCCGCGCGGTGAAGATCTCCACGATCCCCCGCAGCCTCTCCTCCGGGTAGCCCTCCCCCTGGGGCAGGGGGTAGTCCAGCCCGAAGACGCGGTACTTGGCCCCCGCGTAGGGATGGTAGGGGAGGATGTCCACCTCCAGCTCCCGTCCCATCCCCTCCAGCTCGCGCACGAACTCCGCGCTGCGGGAAAGGTTCTCCTCGCCGTCGTTGAAGCCGGGGATGAGGGGCAGGCGCAGGCGCATGGGGACACCCCTCTCGGCCATCCTGCGCGCGTTCTCCAGGATGGCCTCGTTGGAGGCCCCGCAGTGGCGGCGGTGGGCCTCCGGGTCCATGTGCTTTATGTCCAGGAGCACGTAGTCGGTGACCTCGAGCACCCGCTCGAGCACCTCCCAGGGGGCGAACCCGCAGGTGTCCAGGGCGGTGTTGATGCCCCTCTCCCTGGCCGCGGCGAAGAGGGAGCGCGTGAACTCCGGCTGGGCCAGGGGCTCCCCCCCGGAGACGGTCATGCCCCCGCCGGAGTGCTTGTAGAAGACCTTGTCCCGCTCCACCTCCTCCATGACCTCCTGCACGGTCATGAGCCTTCCCCACACGATCATGGCCTGCTCGGGGCAGGCCTCGGCGCACCTGAAGCAGTCGATGCAGCGCTCCCTTCTTATGCGGGGGCGGCAGGGCCCCGCCATCTCTATGGCCCCCGCCGGGCAGACCTCCAGGCAGAGGCCGCACCCGGTGCAGTTGTTCTGGTAGGGGAAGACCTCGGGGAAGCGGCGGTTGCCCTCCGGGTTGTGGCACCAGCGGCAGTTGAGGAGGCAGCCCTTCAGAAAGACGGTGGTGCGGATCCCCGGGCCGTCGCTCAGGGAATAGAACTGGATGTCGTTGACGTAGCCCGCCTGCTCCGCAAGGCCCATGTCCCTCGCTCCCTCATCCCCCGATGGTGGTCTTGAGGCCGTGCTCCTCCATGATGTCGAGGAGGTCGTCCACCTCGCTCGTCGGCAGGCTCTGCACGTCCCGGTACTCCCACTCGCGCCCCAGCCAGCGGTACTTGTCCTGGCACCAGTTGTGGAAGGGGAGCAGGTCCACGCGCATGATGGACGGCCCCAGCTCGCGCAGGAAGTCCGCCACCTTCTCCATGTGCTCCGGGGAGTCGTTGAAGGCGGGGATGACGGGGATGCGCACGATGATCGCCTCGCCGCACTCCGCCAGGCGGCGCAGGTTGGCCAGGATGGGGGAGTTGTTCACCCCCGTGCGCATGACGTGCAGCTTGCCGCTCAGGCACTTGATGTCGTAGAGGAAGATGTTCGTGTAGGGGCGCAGGGAGTCCAGCACCTCCCACTCGCAGAAGCCGCTGGTGTCCAGGCAGGTGTGGATGCCGCGCTCGCAAGCCCCGCGCAGTAGCTCCCGCGTGAAGTCGGGGAAGGCGGTGGGCTCCCCGCCGGTCACCGTCATGCCCCCGCCGGAGTTGAGGTAGAAGGGCATGTCCCGCTCCACCTCCTCCAGCACCTCCTCCACCGTCTTGGGCTCGCCCACCCGGCTCAGGGCCCCGTAGATGCAGGCCTCCACGCAGCGCATGCAGCGGTCGCAGCGGGAGAGGTCGATCTTGTAGTAGTGCGCGTTCTCCTCCCGCCCCAGGGCGATGGGGGGCTGGATGGCCTCCTGGGGGCAGACGTCGAAGCAGCGGCCGCACTGCCGGCACAGGGACTGCTTCCAGTAGATCTCCGGGAAGAAGTGGATGCACTCCGGGTTGTGGCACCAGGCGCAGTTGAGCGTGCAGCCCTTAAGGAAGACGGTGGTGCGGATGCCCGGGCCGTCGTTTATGGAGTAGCGCTGGATGTTGGTGATCAAGGCCTCCCGGCTCATGTGCTCTCCCCCTCTTTTCCTCTTCCCCTCGTCCGCGCGGGGCCGCGCCGCATGCGGCAGGCGCGGCCCCCACGGCGATGGTCCCCCTTGCGCGCGGCTAGCCCTTCTCCTTCTGCAGGGACTTCTCCGCCCTCTCCTCCTCGAGCTCGTTCACCACCACCCAGCCGTAGCACTTGGGGCACTCGCGGTAGGCGGTCTCCGCGTCCAGGGTGGTGTTGTAGAGGTAGCGGAACTCCGACTTCACTCCCTCGTATCCACAGCTCTCGCACTTGACCACGGTTCATACCTCCCTTTTCTTCCCGGTGAACTTCCTGCCCCAGACGTCGCTCAGGCCCCAGGGCGGGGAAGAGGGCTCCTTCTCCTCCGCCTCGAGATGGTCCACGACGAAGAGCCCGCCGCAGGTGGGGCACCGCCTGAGGGAGGTGGGCCCCACCTCGTAGGCCGGAGCTACGTAGGCGAATTCCCCCAGGGAACCCGCGTGGCCGCATTCGGGACAGGCTACCATCTTCTGCCAGGCAAGTCCCTCGCGCGCTTCCTCGCCGTCCCCCTACTTCTCGTGCAGCTGCCTCTGGGGACGGAACTGGGGATCCCACATGAACTCGCTGGTGTCCGTCCGGATGCGGTCGATCTCCGCGAACTGCTCGCACGCGGACGCGTCGGTGTTGTCGAAGACGGGCTTATTGAACGCACCATCCTTGATCACCGCGCAATACCCGTCGCCCGCCGCCGAGGCGGAGTTCTGCCGGAAGTGCTTGCACATGGCGCAGGCCTTCTCGGGCATCTCCCGGCGCCCCTTGCTGATGGTCCCCTGGATCCATTGCTGGCGGATCTGTTCCCAATCCGTCATGCCACTACCCCCTTCGCTCATCGAGCCCAGACGCTTACACCTCGATTATATGACCCCGCGCGCTCAGGTACCAAGCTCCTGCACGGTGCGGGCGATGATGGTGTCCTGCGTCTTCTTGTTGAGGTCCACGAAGTGGGCGCTGTAGCCGGCGATGCGCACGATGAGCTCGGGGTACTTCTCGGGCTCCTTCTGGG
>JACIXC010000030.1 GCA_014360655.1 Actinomycetota bacterium
TGGAGAGGACCTCGCCCATCATTCTCTCCAACTCCCATTGATGGGGAAGCCTGGTGTGGTAGATACTAGTAGTGGTTCCAACTGAACCCTTCATTTGGACACCTCCTTGCTCTGCTTCGTTTATCACAAAGCAAGTATAGGGGGTGTCCACCATGTTTATGAACCCGGGCATCTCGCGGTCGATGCTTTTCCCGTCCCGGGTCCGCCTCCCCTCCACGCCGGGACGGGGACATGACCCGCGGCAGGACCCTGGGTTGCCCCCGGCGGGCTATGGCCTCTATAGTACCCGGTGCATATAATATTTATCGTTGTCGAAGGAGCGAGTAAAGGACGGGGATCTGCATGGAAAAGTTCGCGATGGAAAAAATACGCAACGTGGCCCTTTTCGGGCACAACGACGCCGGGAAGACCTCCCTCGCCGAGGCGGTGCTCTTCAACGCCGGCGTGCTCAAGCGCCTGGGACGCGTGGACGAGGGGAACACGGCGAGCGACTTCGACCCCGACGAGCAGAAGCGCGGCATCTCCGTCAACACCACGCCCCTGACCTTCGCGTGGAAGGGTTACAAGATCAACCTCCTCGACACGCCCGGTTTCGCCGATTTCATCGGCGAGGTCATCTCCACCCTGCGGGTGATAGACGGCGCGGTCTTCGTCATCTCCGCGGTTGCCGGCGTGGAGGTGCAGACGGAGCTCATCTGGAAGATGGCCGACGAGTACGGTTACCCGCGCATCGTCTTCGTGAACAAGATGGACCGCGAGAACGCCAGCTTCCAGCGCTGCCTCGAACAGCTTTGCGACCTCTACGGGAGCAAGGTAGTCCCCTTCCAGCTCCCCATCGGGGAGGAACACCAGTTCCGCGGCGTAGTGGACCTCATAAGCAACAAGGCCTACGTCTACGGCGAGGGCGGGAAGCCCGAGGAGGCCGATATTCCCGCGGACATGGCGGACGCGGTCATGGAGGCGCGGGAGAAGGTCATCGAGGGCGCCGCCGAGGCCAGCGACGAGCTCATGGAGAGGTACCTCGAGGGAGAGGAGCTCGCCGACGAGGAGGTCATCTCCGCCCTGCTGGCTGGTGTCTCTAGGGGGTCCCTGGTCCCGGTGCTCTGCGGCAGCGCCACGCGCAACATCGCCGTGGACCTTCTCAGCACGGCCATCGTCAACACCCTTCCCTCCCCGGCGCGCCTGGAGGAGATACGCGGGCACAGGAAGGGCTCGCAGGAGGAGATAGCCTTCCCCGCCAGGGCGGACGCTCCCCTCGCCGCCCTGGTCTTCAAGACCATCTCCGACCCCTACGTCGGCAAGCTCTCCTATTTCCGGGTCTTCTCCGGGAGCGTGAAGTCCGACAGCACAGTCTACAACCCCCTTCGCGACAAGGAGGAGAGGGTGGGCCAGGTCTTCACCATCCTGGGGAAAAACCAGGACGCCACGAGCGAGATCGCGGCGGGCGACATCGGGGGCGTGGCCAAGCTCACCGATACCTCCACCGGCGATACCCTGTGCGAGCGGGATAACCCCATCATCCTCCCGTCCATCGCCTTCCCGGAGCCCATCATGTCCCTGGCCGTGGAGCCCATGACCAAGGGAGACGAGGACAAGCTCTCCGTCGCCCTCTCCCGCCTGGGAGAGGAGGACCCCACCTTTTCCGTGCGGCGCGACAGCGAGGTGAAGCAGACCATCATCTCGGGCATGGGGGAAGCGCACCTGGACATCATGATGGAACGCATGTCCCGCAAGTTCGGCGTGAACGTGAAGACGGACACCCCCCGGGTACCGTACAAGGAGACCATACGCAGGCAGGCCAGGGCAGAGGGCAAGCACAAGAAGCAGACCGGGGGCCACGGGCAGTTCGGCATCGCCTGGTTGGAGATCGAGCCCATGGAGAGGGGGGCGGGCTTCGAGTTCGTGGACAAGATCGTGGGGGGCGTCATCCCCAAGCAGTTCATCCCCTCGGTGGAGAAGGGGGTGCGCAAGGCCATGGAGGAGGGCTACCTGGCCGGTTATCCCGTGGTGGACCTGCGGGCGACCGTCTACGACGGCAAGTATCACCCCGTGGATTCATCAGACATATCCTTCCAGATAGCCGGCTCGCTGGCGCTGAAGAACGCCATGGCCGAGGCGGATCCCTACCTGCTCGAGCCCATCATGAACGTGGAGATACTGGTGCCCGAGGCCTACATGGGAGACGTAATCGGCGACCTCAACGCGAAGCGAGGCCGCATCATGGGCATGGAGGCGGAGGGGAGCCTGCAGCGCATCCGCGCCCAGGTGCCGCTGGCGGAGATGCTGCGCTACTCCATAGACCTGCGCTCCATCACCGGCGGACGCGGGACCTTCCGCATGGAACTCTCCCATTACGAGGAAGTGCCCTCGCACATCGCCGCAAAGATCATCGAGGCGGCGAAAGCCGAGAAGAAGGAGTGAAAGAGGCTAGGCGCGGCTGCAGGCCGGCATGCTTTTACGCATTCCCCTCGCCCGTCGCCTCCCGTAGCGCCTCGAGCAGACGCCGGTAGTTATCCTCAACGGACTCGGGCATGACCTTGCTGCCCGCCAGCACGGGCATGAAGTTGGTGTCTCCCTGCCAGCGTGGCACCACGTGCAGGTGCAGGTGCTCGTCGTAACCGGCCCCCGCCGACTTTCCGAGGTTCATACCCAGGTTGAAGCCGTGGGGACGCATGGCCTCCTTTATGGCGCGCACCGCCAGCACCGTCAGCTCCATGAGCTCGCCCCGTTCCCCCTCGCTCAGGTCCTCGAGCTCGGACACGTGCCGGTAGGGGCTCACCATCACGTGCCCCGTGTTGTAAGGGTACAGGTTCATGATGATGAAGCAGGATCGACCCCGGTGAAGGATGAGGTTGGCCCGGTCGTCCCCCGCGGCGGGCTTGCTGCAGAAAATGCACCCCGCTTCCCTCTCCTCCTCCACCCGGCTGACGTATCCCATGCGCCAGGGCCTCCACAGCCGCTCGAAGATCATTCCCACCCCGCCTTCACCTTTCGCTCGTTGACCATGTCGATGAGGCGTCCCACGAATTCCCGCAGGGGAACGCCCCGCACGTCGTGACCGGAGCGGTCCCTCACCGACACCGTCTCCGCCTCCACCTCGCGGTCCCCCACCACCAGCGCGAAGGGTATCTTCATGGCCTGGGAGCGCCTTATCTTCATGTTCACGGTGTCCCGTTCCCCGTCCACCTCGACCCGCAGCCCCTCTTCCTCCATCAATCCCTTGACCCTTTCCGCGTAGGGGAGGTGGCGGTCGGCCACGGGGATCACCACCGCCTGCACGGGGGCCAGCCAGGGAGGGAGCTCTCCCGCGTAATGCTCCAGGAGGACGCCGTAGAACCTCTCTATGCCGGCCAGCACCACGCGGTGTATCATGACGGGACGGTGGGGCCGGTTATCGGGCCCGGTGTAGGTGAGGTCGAAGCGCTCGGGGAGGTTGAAATCCGCCTGCACGGTGGGTCCCTGCCAGGATCTTCCGATCGCGTCCTTGAGCTTCACGTCTATCTTCGGTCCGTAGAAGACGCCTTCCCCC
Source organism: Actinomycetota bacterium (assembly GCA_014360655.1). Lineage (NCBI taxonomy): Bacteria > Bacillati > Actinomycetota > Actinomycetota bacterium. The sequence goes on from JACIXC010000030.1 coordinate 3,530, forward strand.
GGGTCCACCTCGTAAGCGATACCCATCTCGCGCAGGGAACCCTCCAGCGCCGCGGTGGCCTTCTCCCACAGCTCGTCGCCCCCCACCGACTTCTCGGGACGCGTGCTCAGGAAGACCTCGAATTCCTCGAAACCGAAGGTGCGCAGGCTGTAGAAGGCGAAGTCCAGGCACTTCTCCACCTCCCCGCGCAGCTGCTCCTCGCTGCAGAAGATGTGGGCGTCATCCTGGGTGAAGCCCCTGACGCGCATCAGCCCGTGCAGCACCCCCGACCTCTCGTAACGGTAGACCGTCCCCAGCTCGAAATAGCGCAGGGGAAGGTCGCGGTATGAACGCGGTTTCGTCTTGTAAATGAGCACGTGCCCCGGGCAGTTCATCGGCTTCACCACGTACTCCATGCCGTCCTTCTCGAAGGAGTACATGTTCTCGCTGTAATAGTCCATGTGGCCGGATGTCTCCCAGAGCTTGCCGCGGAAGAGATGGGGGGTGATCACCATGTGGTAGCCGCGGCGGCGGTGCTCCTCCTTGAGGAAGTCCTCTATTAATCCCCTCAGGACCGCCCCCCTGGGATGGTAGAAGACGACCCCCGGCCCGGCCTCCTCGTGAAAGCTGAAGAGGTCCAGCTCCCTTCCCAGCCTGCGGTGGTCCCTCCTCTCCGCCTCCTCGCGCAGATGCAGGAATTCCTCCAGCTCGGCCTCGCTCGTGAAGGCGGTCCCGTAGATGCGCTGCAGCATGGGGCGTTTCTCGTCGCCGCGCCAGTACGCCCCGGCCAGGCTGAGCAGCTTGAAGTTCCGCAGGTGGCCCGTGGAGGGCAGGTGTGGACCCCTGCAGAGGTCAAGGAAATCCCCCTGCCGGTACACGGTGACCTCGTCGTCCGCGATCTCCTCCAGCAGCTCCACCTTGTACGGCTGCCCCGCCTCGCGGAAAAAACTCACGGCGTCTTCCCTCCGCCACACCTCCCTGCGCAGGGGCAGGTCCCGATCGACCAGGAGCCGCATGCGTTCCTCGATAAGCGCGAGGTCGTCCGTGGTGAGGCTGCGCGGCAGGTCGAAATCATAGTAGAAACCCTCGCTCGTCGCGGGGCCTATGGCCAGCTTGGCACCGGGAAAGATTTCCATGACAGCGTGGGCCATCACGTGGGAGGCCGTGTGGCGGTAGATCTCCCTCCCCTCCGCATCTTCCCACGTGACCAGTTCCAGCTCGCCTTCCTCCAGGGGATCCGCGAGCCCCAGCAGCCTTCCGTCGACGCGCGCCGCCAGGACTTCCTCGCGGGAGTCCCGGCAAGCCTCCGAGATGAATCCGCTCAGCGTGGTCCCCTCGGCGACCTCGTAGACACCGCCCCGCCACGATATCCTCAATGCCTACCCTCTCCTTCGCACTTCATCGTTATTCCCAGCTCGAGGTCGTCGAGGTCCTTCAGCGCCTCCTCGCTCAGCAGGTAGACCTTAAGGACGAGGTCCTGCCCCTTTCTTCGCAGGTCCTCGCCGAGCAGGGCTATGATCTTCATGGCATGCGTTATGCCGACACGCCCCCTTGCGCGCAGGTGGGCCCGGTCCCCCGCCGATATGATACCTTCCACCCTGCGCATTACCTCCGCGCCGCCCTCGCCGTCCATGACCTCTATGGGGTTTTCGTGCAGGTATTCCATCTCGCGGCGCAGTTCCTCGTTCTCCTCCGCCTCCTGCCTGCGCCATTCCTCCTCGTCCACCAGCAGGGATTCCGGCTCCTCGAATACGAAGGCGCAGCGCAGGCAGAAGGGAGAGTCCACGGGGCTGAGCTCCCCGCAGTTGGGGCAGCGCAGCTTCCGCCCCCCGTGTTCCCTGCGCAGCCGCTCGGCCTCTTCCTCCGCCTTGCGGGATCTCTCGGTGGGCACGAAGCGTGTATAGCAGAGCGAACAATAGGTGGCGTCGTCGGGGTTCTCCGCCTTGCACTTGGGACATCTCATGCCTGTACTCCCGTCGTCTCAGACGCCGCTCCCACGACCTGCTTGTCGTTTCGGCGCGCCATAATCATGCGCGCGGCCCCGCGCTGTCCGGATCATGACCGACACGCGGTACCGCGCCACCTTCCGCATCGTCGCCGCGTCCGCCGCGAATTAAGCTCACGGAGGTCCTTTCTGGTGGGCGCGGAGGGGATTGAACCCACGACCTCTTCCGCGTCAAGGAAGCGCTCTCCCACTGAGCTACGCGCCCGCGACGCCTCTATTTTGCTGTATTCGCGCGCGTTTCGCAACAGCGGTCATCAGCGGGCGACCTCCGGCATACGACGCGAAGCAACGGTCGGTGTCCTTCATGCCCCGAGGCCGTTGCGAGCATATCCATGCTCGAGAGGTCCAACAACGCCCGCTCGCGCCGTGATGCGGCATCTCCGCCTTCACGCTTCCCCGTAAACAAGTGCGACAGTTCTGCCGATTTCATGGCCATGAGAGACAACCGGGGACGGGACATATACCGGAGCGTCGCGCGCAACCGCCTGCGTCTGGCGGGGATAATCGCCATCTTTTCCCTGCTGGTCATGTCGTTTTCCGCCGGCGGATGTTTCCTTGTATACGAATACGCGGGACTGCGCTATTCCTTCTGGATGGTCCTCCTCCTCTTCTGGCTCTTTTACCTCCTTTATGCCGTCCTGCGCTATGCGTTCTCCGGCCTGTGGGTTTTCCGGTCCATAGGAGTCCTCCCCGAGAGCGAGAACGACCCGCGCCTCGAGGATGCCCTGGCGGCCGCGAGACTGGGTGCCGGCCTCGGCGCGAAAATCAGGCTCTTCGAGATCCCCAACGACGACATCAATTCCTTCTCCATCGCCTTTCCCGACGGTTCCCACGGCATCTTCGCCACCCGCGGCATGGCGGAAAAACTGCCCGCCCGCGAGCGCGAGGCCATCATGGCACACGAGCTCGCGCACGTCATGGCAGGCGATTCCCTCCTCTATACCGTCATGATCCGCCTGGTGGGCCCCGGCTCCATGCGCCGCATAATGTCCGGCTGGAGGGCGGGTTCCGCAAGGTACTCTTTCAGCGAGGTGGGCCCACCGCCGCTTTTCCTCGTGATATTCGTCATCCTCCTAAGCGACGCCCTGAGAAAGGCCAACAATACGCAAACGACCCAGGCCCTTCCCCTTGCCGTGGTCCTGCTCCTCTTTCTCACCCTCGCTTCCCTCCTCCCCCTGCTGATGCACCTGCTCCTGCGTCTCTTCTTCGACCGTGAAAGGGAATACGCCGCGGACATGCAGGCCGCATTCATCACCCGCGACCCGGAAGCCGTCTACCTCGCGCTGAAGGATGCCGCGGAGGACGTTCGGGATCTCCTGCTCCTTCCCTCACGCCTTGACGCCCTCCTCTTCCACCCCGTGGTAGATTATGCCAGCTACCGCCCTTTCCGTACCCAGCCCACCATGGCCGAACGCATGCAACGTCTGCAGCGGTCTTTTCCCGGGCTTGCGGCCTGATCCCGTCACGCCGGTCGCTGCCGGGAACGGGAGCTTTCCCCTTATGGGCCTACCGCCAACAGGTTCAAGAGCGGGTCCTGCAGTAAACCCCTCCGTTAAAGCATCGCATTTAAAAAGGGAGCCCTGCAGGCTCCCCGCGTCGTGGAGGCGGCGACCGGATTTGAACCGGTGATCAAGGTTTTGCAGACCTTTGCCTTACCACTTGGCCACGCCGCCCTGTGTCCCGTTCGGCATAAAGGGTAGGCCCCTCGTGCCTACCCCAGGCGCCTGGAGCGGAAGACGGGACTCGAACCCGCGACCCTCACCTTGGCAAGGTGATGCTCTACCAACTGAGCCACTTCCGCGTTCCTGACGGTCATAATTTTACCATCGCACTCCGGGCCGCTCAAGATTTCGAATTGACTCATAATTTTTCTACACGAAACGGATTCGTTGCCTCAAAATAAAAATCTACTCGAAGCGAGGTACCGAAAATCCCCTCGGAGAGCACCTATACCGAGGGGGTGAGGAAGTTGAGGT
>JACIXC010000031.1 GCA_014360655.1 Actinomycetota bacterium
GCTCAACGAGATCCTTTGCAGATGGAATTACGTGTACAATTACGTGAGACCACACCAGAGCCTGGGTTATCTCACCCCCATGGAGTTCCTGAAGGCGTGGATGGAGGAGAGCAAGGATAGGGATGATGTGTTCACCATGTAGTGAACCAGCACATACCCTTTTTGTGCCTCCCGCCTCGATATATAATGACTGTGGGCCGCTAGCTCAGTTGGCAGAGCACCGGACTTTTAATCCGGGTGTCCTGGGTTCGATTCCCAGGCGGCTCACCAGGAAAAGACCAGGTCAGGGGCCATGTTTCCCGGCCTGGTTTCGCTGTTCGGGCCATGCCGCAAGCATCAGGCGCCATAGATGCGTGGCACAGGCGTGACCGAAACAGTGCTGCTCAGACGGGCTCGAAGGCGCCCATGTCCTCCAGGCAGGCGAGCACTCTCAGGAAGAGCTCGTCCCTCTTGCGGCAGACCTCCGCCTCCGAGCGGCCGCCGTAGTCGTACAGTCCCCTGGAGGTCTTCACCCCCAGGCAGCCCTCCGCCACCTTCTCCTCCACGAGGGGATTGCTGAGGCCGTAGCTTTTAAGGAGGTCCGCCACCAGGTCCAGGCCGGTGAAATCAAGGCTCTGGACCACGCCGATCACGGGAAGGCGTATGCCCAGGCTGTACTTCACCGCCCTGTCTATCTCCTCGGGAGACGCAAGGCCGCTCCCCAGGAGCTCGAAGACGGCCAGGCTTATCATGTTCTGTATCTTGTTGACGATGAAGGCGCGGGTGAACCCCTTCATCACCACCGGCTTCTTGCCCAGCCTTTCCATGAGGGAGGCGGTGAAGGCCAGGACCTCGGGCGATGTGGCGGGGCCGGGGACCACCTCCACCAGGGGGATGACGTGGGGAGGGTTGAACCAGTGGGCTATGAGCAGGCGTTCCGGCCTCGATATCTCCACGAACCCGAAGATGTCCAGGCCCGAGGTGTTGCTGGCGATGACGGTCTCCGGCCGGCACGCCCCGTCAAGGCGCGCGAAGACCTCCTTCTTGATCTCCGGGACCTCGGGGACGGCCTCGATCACGAGATCGGCTTCAGCGGCCGCGGCCTCGGCGTCGGTGGAGACGGTCACCCGGCCCAGCACGCCTTCCGCCCCCTCCCCCGCGGCGCGCCCCGCAGCCTCCAGGGTTTCCAGGGCTCTTCCCATCTTTTCCCATGCCCCGGAGAGAACCCTCTCGTCCACGTCCACCAGCTTCACCTCGACGCCCGCCATGGCGAAGACCAGGGCGATGGAATGGCCCATGGTGCCCGCCCCGATGACCGCCGCTTTTCCCACGTCTTCAGGGTTCACGATTCATACCTCCCGCATGATTCCCTGCCATACCCTGCTGCGTCCCCTTCAATACTGGTACCAGGAGGGGGGCTCTATGCCGGTGCCGAAGTCCACGCCTTCCCAGCCGTGAGGACCCTTTCTCATGACCACCAGTGGGGCGTCCAGCCTTTCGTTGGTACACACGGCTATCCCCGCCGCCTCGTTTCCCCTGACGACCAGGTTCTCGATCCTGAATTCCAGCCCGGGCGCGGCGTTGGCCTTCACGAAGGCGATCATGGCCGCCTCGATCTCGGCCTTCTCGTCCGCATCCCCTCCTTCACCCTGGCCTCCCAACAGCTTCTCGAGGTCCTTCAGCTTCAGTTTGCCATGGGGTACGGGGCTCCAGGCGGGATCCCTCAGGCCCTCGAAGGTCAGGGCCTCGGGGTTGGCTTCCCCCGTGGGAACAACGTGGAGGCTGTATGTGCGGTTTCCCAAGACATCCTCGATCCACGTCGAGTGGTATGCCAGCCATTGCCCGTCCGGGGAGAAGGTTGTTTGCCATATTCTTCCTGCCGGCCCCACGAAATCCAGAGCATAGGCCGTTTCGCCTTTGAGGTCCGTATAATAGACGGCCGTATCCGGCTCATCGTAGCAGACGACCGCCAGGTGATCGCCGTCAGGGGAGAAGGACGCCGTGAACACATGGCCCCTATAGATGCCGTCCACCGTCACCCTCACTTCCTTCTCGTCTCCGCTTTTCAGGTCCCGGACCACCAGGTCTCCCGGGTCATCGCTCAGCCACATGGAGTCCCCCGCGACCTCGTCCCAGTCCTCGGGCCGGCGCACGTAGGCGAGCTTCCCCCCATCAGGGCTCAAGGCCGGGTTCGCGGCATCCTCCGCCAAGACCTCCACGCCGGGGGCGGAGAGGTCCACCTTCACCACGCGGGGGTACAGCCGGCTGAGCTTCTCCGCCACCGCGGTGGCATAAAGGGTGTCCCCGTCCTCCCAGGCGATGGTGCCGAACCAGGGCCGCACCCCGGCCTTGCTCCAGGCACCCGAGTAGTCCTCGTTGGTCCAGGAGACGTCGGTCATCTCGCCGCTTTCCACATCGACCACCACCAGCTGGGGATCGGCATCTCCCACCACCATGGTGGCGGCAAGCTTTCCGGCATCGGGAGAGAAGGCAAGGCACGAATAGCCCCCCTCCTCGGTGGTCAGCCTGCGCTCCTCCTTCTTCTCCGCATCCGCGAGGTAGATGTGGCTTCCGCGCACGTAGGCGATCCCCGCAAAGCCCTCCGCGTGCGTCTCTCCGCCTTCGTCCTCCCGTGACTGGTCATTCCACCACTTCTGCTTCCCCTTACCGCATCCACCGAGTGCAACCGCCGCGAGGAGCGCGGAGATAAGGATGACGAACAGGAAAGCGGCGTGCGGGCAGAACCGGTTCCTTCCCAAAACAGACACCCCCCTTCCCCCGGAAACCTCATCCGGAGGTTCCTTGCGCTTTCACTCCCGGTTCAACGATAACCCCGGCCTTACCCACGTATCCCGAACAGTCGACCAACCTGCCGGGCGTGATGCTTCCTTCCCCGGTCCCGCCGGTATCCGGCGCCCTGGACCCTCTCTCGCCCTCCACTCACCGCAGGACCCGAAGCGGTATCCCCGAGGCGCTCAACCGATTCCCGATGCCCGTTCTCCCCTGAAGACGTAGCGGCCGTGCTTGATGATAAAGCCTCGCTCCCTGATGATGCCCTCCGCTCTCCCGGCCATTTCCTCCATCTCCCCCAGGCATCGCATCCAGGAGGAATCGCCGCCGTCCTCGTCCTCCCTGCGCTCCGCCTCCAGCTTGCACTGGTAGATCTTGCCATCATCGAGGGCGGATATGCATACGCCGGCCCGATATGTCCATTTTCCCCTGCCGTTCAACCATTTCCTGGCGAACGGCTGTACCCGTATTATCTTGCCCTGTGGTGACCGGATCCTTCCGTCGTACGTCTCCTGCATCTCGTCGAGCATCGATTCCAGGGCATCCCCGAAATCTATTACCACCCCCATCTACCCTCATCTCCTCCTTTGGGACTTGCTGAGCTACTTTTACCTTCATCCAATTATACCCTCCTGGTGTCCGATCGCGGCAACTTCACCGGCCATTGCCGGCTGAACCGTCCCGGACACCCTCCCTTATCAGCAAACATCACCGGCATTGACTGCCCCAAGTGCGCGCCTCGGGCAAGCGCCTTTTCCCGTTTTAAAACCCTGCCTCCTCTCGGTGACCCGCATTTCCCGAATGTCCCGCGTAAAATGAGCCCTTCCGCTGCGCGCACAAGACATGCGGGTTCCGCGTCCCGGTTTCCTTCCCGTGCATAATATAATTGTCATGATCGGCCCATCCGGAGAAAGGCGGACCGTGGTTGCCGGGAAGGGAAAGGAAGAGGCGATGGAGTGCCGGCGGTGCGGCGCGTGCTGCATCGCGCTTTCCATATCTTCCTTGAACAAGCCGGCGGGCGTGAGGTGTTCATACCTGACGGAGGAGAACCTCTGCGCACTCTGGGGCAGGCCGGAACGGCCGCGCGTCTGTGCCGTATTCGAGCCGGACCCCCTCTTCTGCGGAGGCAGCTTCGAGGAAGCTCTCGCCATCATGGCGGCGCTGGAGACGGGCACGGAGAGCGCTGACCACGGGAGGTAAGGTTGGCGGGGAAAGTCCTCATCGTGGGCGACAGCCTTTCGGGAGGCCTGCCGCATCTCAGTTTCCCCTGGCAGCTGCGCAGGGTGAATCCCGCATGGGAATACCTGGTAAGCGCCAGGGGCGGCGACACGCTGGCGGGGATAGGCAACCGCCTCAAGGGCTTTTGGGATGCCGGGAAATACGACGCGGTGATGATCGAGGGGGGCGGAAACGACATCTTCCTGCCCTATCTCGAGGGGCGCGGCGGGATATGGAGGCGTTTCGCCCGGGCCATGATGGCGAGAGGCAGGCAGACGAGCGGGGACATCGCGGCCTTCAGGGACCTGCTCGCGCGCATACTCGAGGGCGCTCTCGCGAGGACGGCGGGGGTGATCGTCACCACCATCCCCTGCCTCGGCGAAGACCTGGGGAGCCAGCTCAACGCGACAAGAGTGCTGTACAACCAGGCAATACGCGAAGTGGCGGGAAGCTACGGCGCCGTGCTGGCCGACTTCGGCGCCGCATACGAGGAGATCCTTCCCGCGGCGGGAACCCCCGGCCTTTACCTGCTGGAGCACTTCCGGGACGTCTTCCTGGACACCTTCCACGCCCTCACTCCCCACAAGGCCCTCGCCCTCAGCGAGAGGAGGGGGCTCTTCCTCACCATCGACGGCCTGCACCCCAACCCGAGGGGCGCGACCACGCTGGCGGGAACGGCGGACTCCGCTCTGCGCTCCCTCTCTTGAGGGTGGGGCGTCCACGCCCCGTGTCCCGTTTCGCTGCTCCCTCAGCCATACTCTCCCTGTCGACACGAAGAGACCGCCTTGCTTACCGCATGCCTTCGACCGCCAGCATGTTTAAAGGCTGGCCGCGAAGGCAATATGGTAGAGAGCAGGCGTATCGTTCCGAAGAAACACGCGGAAGGGGCCATCATGGGCGTCAAGGGAAGAACGGTGCGGGAATTCACCGCCGGACCCGAGGTATGGGACATCCTGGACCGGTGGGCACAGGACACGGGTTACCGCCTCATCGAGCAGGACCAGAGCTCTCGCCTCTACGAGAGGGGGACCGGCCTTCTGGTGGCGCAGCAACGCCTGAAGCTCACTTTCCTCGGCAACGCGTACCGCCTCGAGGCCTGGGTCTACGTGAACCTCTTCAACCGCATCTTCACCCTGATGCTGATGCCCGAGGAACTGGTCATAGACTCGGGGGGTTCTTGGGGGCGATCCCCCGCAACAAGGCACGCGAGCAAGTCAACCGACTACTGCAGGCGCTGGGCCAACCGCCCGTAAGCTGAGCATGCCGATACGCGCATAACCGCCGTGGAGCATCGCCGCGCGGGAAAAGGCACCGCCGCAGCGGTTATGGGCAAAGGTCGATGGAGGGGAGGGACGTGCTCCGCAACAACGCACGGCGCTGGCGGTACGCCGGCAGGCGGTACCTCGCCGTGAACGCGGCGACGCGCGAAGGAGCCTCCGTTCCCCGCCGATCTCATTCGTGAAGGGGGGACGATGCTAGCGGAAAAGACTCTCAAGGAAGTGGTGCGCGCCCTGCCTCCTTACCTGAAAATGGAAGAGACCAGGGGCCTGGGGAGAACCCTGAAACAACAGTGGGGAGGTCCTCGCAACACGAGAAGGATTGTCCGTCACATCATCGCCGGGGGGAGGGGACCGCTGGCCAACCTCAGGGACCTGGGAAGGCAGAAGATGGGGAAGATCGTGCCCAACTGGATCCTGGGCATGTGGGAGACCCTGTCGGAACGCGAGGCGGTGGTGGACGGCGCGAGAAGGATCTCCTTCGGTGAGCTGAAAGACAGGGTCCTCAGGCTGGCCAACGCCCTGCAATCCCTTGGGATGGCTCCCAGGGACAGGGTCGCCGTGATGCTTCCCAACAGCATGGAATTCCTCGAGAACCTCTGCGCCTGCAGCCTCATCGGCGCCACCACCCCCTTCGTCAACTGGCACCTGCGCGGCGAGGAGCTGCGCAAGATGATAGACCTGAGGAAGCCGAAGGCGCTGGTCTTCGACGCGGAGTTCCTCGACGAGGTCCTCGCCATCAGGGAGGGCCTGCCCAGCGTGGAGCACTACGTCGTGGTGGGCGGGGAAGCGCCTCCCGAGGGCATCCTGGACTACGAGGAACTCCTGAAAGGTCAGGCGGCCACCAGGCCTGAGATGGACTTCATCGTCGCCTTCAACCCTTACACCGGTGGGACCACGGGCACCCCCAAGAGTTCCAACCTCTACGACAGCCTCGGTTTCCTCCTTTCGGACATAGCCGAACCCCCGCGCACCAGCCTGCGGGAATTCATGCGCTACATCAGCCTGCAGTTCAGCTTCCTGTACTGGTACGGGGGAGAACACCTCCGGGACGAGAAGACCGGTAACATCCGCAGCCTCATCGTCACCCCCATGTACCACGCCGGCACCATCGTCGCCTGGGCCCCCTGGATGCTCCTTGGCGCCACCGCGGTGATCATGCGCCGCTTCGAGGCGGAGGAGTTCCTGCG
>JACIXC010000032.1 GCA_014360655.1 Actinomycetota bacterium
GCGAAAGTGCTCTATCCAGCGCAGCCTCCTTCTGGCCTCCCTGGAGAGGACCTCGCCCATCATTCTCTCCAACTCCCATTGATGGGGAAGCCTGGTGTGGTAGATACTAGTAGTGGTTCCAACTGAACCCTTCATTTGGACACCTCCTTGCTCTGCTTCTTTTTTACACAAAGCAAGTATAGGGGGTGTCCACCATGTTTCTGAACCCGGGCAGTGGCTGCGTTAGGTGCTTTTTTCAGGGCACGGCATTCCAGCCGGCCGCCCCGAGTTTACCATTCCGAATTATTTTAGCGCAAGTGAACGGTATTACTTTACAAATGGTGAACTATATTGCATAATGCTTGCCGTGGGCTGGCCACGGCGTGTGCTGATCGATACATGCCAAGACGGCAACCATCATCCTCTCATTCACGCCAGGGAACGAGGCTTTTCCGGCAACTACAGACTCACGCGCCGCGCGGGGAGCGCGTCCTCCGCTTTCCCGCGCACGACCGCCGTCCGGCAGGGACCGTTATCGTAGAAGGTAAAGGGAGGGAGAAGAGATGAACGTGGGGAACTGGGCAAGCAAGCGCGCGCGCTTTCCGCTGACCGCGCAAAAGACCGCCTTCATCAGCGGTGATACGAGCCTGACATACGATGGGTTCAACCGTCGCGTAAACCGCGTGGCCAACGGCCTGCTCGCGGCGGGGCTGAAGAAGGGGGACCGCGTGGCCGGCCTCTTCTTCAACTGCATCGAGTTCATGGAGGTGTACTTCGCCTGCGCCAAGGCGGGCTTCATCTTCATCCCCCTCAATTTCCGTTTCACCGCGGCGGAGCTCGCCGACATCTTCGCCGACACCAATCCCGGGGGCTTCTTCTTCCACCCGGAGTTCGCCGCAACCGTGGGAAGCCTTCTGGAAGGATACCGGGAGCCCATAAAGGTGCTGGCGACCGCCGGGGAGCCCGTTCCAGGCTTCGCGCAGCCCTACGAGGAATGGATATCCCAGCACGGCGAGGAAGAGCCTTCCGTCCCCGAGCCGCCGGAAATGGAAGACCCCCAGCTCATCATGTACACCTCGGGGACCACGGGACGCTCCAAGGGGGCGGTCCTCCCACACCGCAAGACCTTCTGGAACACCTTCAACGACGCCCTGGAGCTGCTCTTCGACATCGACGCAGTGTCCCTGGTCTCCATACCCCTCTTCCACTCCGGGGGCCTGAACATCATCACCATGCCCACCTTCTATATCGGGGGTACCATCATCTTCCAGAAGTTCTGGAACCCGGCTGAGGCCCTCCAGATCATCAACGACCACCGCGTCACCCACTTCGGGGCAGTGCCCACCATGCTGCAGATGATGCTCGACGTGCCCGACTTCGACAAGTACGACCTGAGCTCCCTCAAGGGAGTGGGCATCGGGGGCGCGCCGGCCTCCCGGGAGCTGCTGGACCGCATCATCGAGCAGATGAAGGTCCCCCTCCTCATCCAGGTGTTCGGCTGCACCGAGACCTCCATCGTGCTTTCCTGCTCCAACATGGAGAAGGTGGGAAGCGCGGGCATCCCCATGTTCCACGCCGAGGTGAAGGTGCTCAAGGAGGACGGGACGGAGGTGGTCCCCGGCTCCGGGGAGATAGGCGAGATATGCTCGCGCGGCCCCTACGTCATGCTGGGCTACTGGAACATGCCCGAGGAGACGGCGGAGGCCATGAAGGACGGGTGGTTCCACTACGGGGACCTGGCCACGGTGGACGAGGACGGCTACATCTACGTGGTGGACCGCAAGAAGGACATGATCATAAGCGGCGGCGAGAACATCTACCCCGCCGAGGTGGAGAAGGTCCTGGGGGAGCACCCCAAGATACAGGACGTGGCCGTCATCGGCATGCCGGACGAGAAGTGGGGCGAGGTGGGCCACGCGCTGGTGCTCCTCAAGGACCCCGCCGACCCCATCACCCTGGAGGAGATGGAGGCCTTCTGCGAGGGGAAGCTGGCGCGCTACAAGATACCCAAGAAGATAACCTTCGTGGATGCGATACCGAGGACCCTCACCGGGAAGATACTCAAGAAGGAGCTGCGCAAGCTTTACGCCGGTTAGGGCTTGCCCCGCCCAGGAAATCCCTTCCAGCAAGGGAAAGCCGCGCCATGCGGCCGCATCTCCGGCTCCCGTCGTCTCCGGCGCAAGGAGAACCGCCGCGATTGCGTTCAGGCCGGGCCGCCATATAATCTTAAGGTCGTGCGAGGCGCCCGGGGTAACGCGGATCATCGGCAGAATAGCGGGAGGCGGCATCGTCGCCTGCCGGCTTACCGGTGCTCAACGGAGTCGCAAGCGGCGGGCCGCGTCCCAGAAGGTCTGTTCCGTTCGGCGGAAAACACGGCTTTAGGAGGTGCAGGGCATGAACGACGAACCCGAACTGCTGCTGGAAAGAAATGGTCTCATGGCGGTGCTGACCATCAACCGCCCACAGCGGAGGAACGCCCTTTCCTCCACCCTTCTCGTCTCCCTCGCGCAGACACTGCGTGAGCTGGCGGAGGAAGGCGAGGTGCGCTGCGCCATCCTGCGCGGGGCCGGGGACAAGGCCTTCTCGGCGGGCATGGACCTCTCCGCCCTCCCCGAGGGCATCCCCGAGGAGGTGCAGAAACAGATAGAAACCAAGGGCCCGCTGCAGTACGGGTTGGACGCCATAGAGGACTGCCCTTTCCCGGTCATCGCCATGATACGGGGATACTGCGTGGGGGCGGGCTGCGAGACGAGCATGGCCTGTGACCTGCGCGTGGGCGCCGAGGGCTGCCGCATGGGCATGCCGCCGGCGCGACTGGGCATCGTCTATCCTCCCGAGGGGCTGCACCGTTTCCTGCGCAACCTCGGTTTCGCGGTCACCAAGAAGGTCTTCCTCACCGCCGAGCTCTTCGAGGGGAGCGAGGCCTACCGCATGGGCATGCTCGACTACCTGGTCCCCGACGCGGACCTGGAGGGCTTCACCGAGGAGCTGGCGCAGCGCCTGGCCTCCAACGCGCCCCTCTCCGTGGCGGGACACAAGCGTTCCCTGCGCATACTCTCCGCCATGCAGCCGCTCGGCGAGGAGGAGCGGCAGGAGATCAACGCCATCATGGGCAGGGCCATGGCAAGCGAGGACGCGCGGGAGGGGATCATGGCCTTCCGCGAGAAGCGCGACCCGGTGTTCAAGGGGAAATAGGCGGTCCTCGATATCCTCTCGCATAGCGGACCGTCGCCGAGCGCGGGCGGGAGAACGTTACGGGCCGACGTCGCCTCCGCCGGTCCAGCGCCGACGGAAACGGTTTTCCGTCTCCGTTCCGATGCCGCTGCTTTTTCCCTGCAGCGTTCTCGCCCCGGTGGGCATCGCTTTTTACCGTCGCGATCTCTTTGTCGCCGCCGGTTTTAGGCCGTGATGCCGGCCAGGGTACGCCGGGATACAAGGACACAAGCGATGTGGTCCCCGCGTGGAAGTGCGGGCGCCGGCAGGGGGAGTTGCATCGAGAAAAGCCGTGCACGGAGATCGGGGCGCGGCTTGCACGGGATCTTCCGGACTCCGCGCTTCCATGATGCCGGAAGCGGGTACAAGCGGGCGCGCCGCGTGAGAAGTCGGTCCCCGGGGCGGACATGAACCTCACGCGCCACCTTGTCTTCTCATGTCCCGCCCTCATGTCACGCCCCCCATGTCTGGTCATGTCTTCTCGTGTCCTCGCATGTCTTATTACGCCTTTCCGTTTCTCATGTCTTTTGAAAATGCCCTCCGGACTTTGCATGGACGGGCTCTCCGGCCTCCGAGGAAAGCTTCCCGCGCAGCGTCCGAGATCTTTAAAATACCCCTTGCATATTTTGTTCATCTTCACTAAAATAAACCTCAGCGGAAACAACTTTTTACCAGCAGATATCCAGTTATATTAATAACTGGTTACTAAATAAAAGTTGAAATTTTATCGGCAGGGAAGGGAAAGTGGCGAAACCGAATAAAGTTTCGCAAAACATCTAGTCAGTCGCACCAGCATCGCAGTCCGCTTCGCTCAAGTCCGGCAGACCATCGCTACAAGAACCGTAAACCTCGTCGCCGCACTCGCTACAGGAAAGGTATACCGCAGCCCTGGAACGGATCAGCGATTCGCGAGAGGAGGGGATAGAGGCGGAATAGAGGACGGGTGAATTGTTTCCATTCTTTTCCATAGGCAACCGAGGGCAACAGCAGGGAAGCACGGGAGGAGAAAAGGGGGTTTGAAATGTCGGCTGTCGAGACGAGAACCATCGAGGAGATCGAGAAGAGCGGACAGTGGTGGTGGTGGGCTGAACACATTAGGTCGAAACGGTTGGACTACCTGCGCAAGGCGGTATGGATCAAGGGCGCCAAGGGATCGGGTTACAACCCCGGCGTGAAGCTGGACCTGGAGAGGGCCATCCTCTTCACCGAGGCCTTCAAGGAGAACGAAGCGGACAGCCTGAGGATGCGCTACGCCAAGGGCCTCGCCAACGTCTTCGACAACATCACCATCTTCATCCAGGACCACGCGCAGATCGTGGGTTACTTGGGTTCACGCCCCCACACCATCATCTGGCACCCGGAGATCCTCTTCCTCCTGAACGAGGACCTCTACAACGACCGCACCGTCATCCCGGAGCCGGAGGAGGAGAACCTGCGCATCATCCGGGAGATCTGCGATTACTGGAACCCCATCTGCACCGGGGCCAAGGTCTTCAACCTGGTTCCCCCCGAGGAGATAGTGAAACTGCTCACCGGGGTCATCGGCTGGGGGCTCCCCATCTCCAGGATCGGGTACGCCACCAAGCAGTGGGACTACATGTTCCGGCTTGGCCTGGAGGGCATCATCGCGGAGATAGACGAGAAGATAGCGGAGGCGGGCAGGCACATCTACGAGAAGGTTCCCGAACCGGAGGAGCTCGACTACTACGAAAAGCTCGACGTGTGGAAATCCATGAAGGTGGTGCTCGAGGCGGTGGTGCGCTGGGCGAGGCGCTACAGCCGCCTGGCCAGGATCATCGCCGAGAACTTCGAGAAGGACCCCAAGCGCAGGGAGGAGCTGCTGCGCATCGCCGAGGTGTGCGAGAAGGT
>JACIXC010000033.1 GCA_014360655.1 Actinomycetota bacterium
CCCCGTTTCAGGTACCTCTTCAGCCACTTGTAGAAGGTGGTGGGGGAGATGGCGAAGTGGCGGCAGGTCATCCTGGCATTTCCGCAGCTGCGAAAGTGCTCTATCCAGCGCAGCCTCCTTCTGGCCTCCCTGGAGAGGACCTCGCCCATCATTCTCTCCAACTCCCATTGATGGGGAAGCCTGGTGTGGTAGATACTAGTAGTGGTTCCAACTGAACCCTTCATTTGGACACCTCCTTGCTCTGCTTCTTTTACTACACAAAGCAAGTATAGGGGGTGTCCACCATGTTTATGAACCTGGGCAGATGCCGGAGGTTGCAAGCGGGAATGAGAGGTCAAAGGAGAATGAAACGGGGTCTAGGTTGGGCGAGGTGACGCCCATTGCCGGGGGGCTGCATCAAGGCCCCGTAGGACCCAAGGGACGCTGGAGCAAGAAGAGGAAGGCGGAGGTGGTCATCCGCATCTTAAGGGGCGAGCCGCTGGATACCCTCTCGCGTGAGCTTCAGGTGGAGGTCTGGCGCCTGGAGGAGTGGCGGGACAAGGCCCTGGCTTCCATGGAGGCGGGACTTTCCAGAAGAGAGGGTGACCCCATCCAGGAGCAGCTCGACTGTGCGATGAAGAAGATCGGCGAGCTCTCGATGGAGAACGAGCTGCTGCGAAAGCGCTGCGAGGCCAAGGAGTCTTTACTGCAAAGGAGGCCGCGGAGATGAGCGAGGCCATATCCCCCTCGACCGGGAAGCGGTACGGGGTGGTGAGGACCTGCGCCGCCTGGGGCATACCGCGCTCCTCCTTCTACGCAAGTCAATGCCCCAGATCCTGCCCGAATGAGGAGGCGCCCGCACCGGAGAGGAAAAAGCCCGGCCCCAAGACGGAGGTATCCGGCGAAGAGCTCTTGGCCCTCATCCGGGAGGACCTCTCCTCCTCCCCCTTCACCGGCGAGGACAGAAGCAAGGTGTGGGCCCGCCTGCGCTTCCGCCAAGGCATCCCGGTAGCAAGAAAGCGGGTGCTGCGCATCACGCGCGAGGCAAACCCGCTCTCCCCCCACCGCGTGCCCCGGAAGCCTCCCGGGAGCACACGGGAAGGATCGTAACCGGTGAGCCCAACGTCATGTGGGGGACCGACGGGGCCAAGGTGTTCACGACGGATGACGGCTGGGGATGGGTATTCGCCTGCCTGGAGCACTGGAACTCGGAATGTACGGGATGGCACGTAACCAAGCGCGGCGACCGCTTCGCCGCGTGTGAGCCCGTGGCCCGGGGGCCCATGTCCGAGTTCCGGTCGGTGGAGGCGGGAGCGGCCCGCGGGCTCTCCCTGCGCATCCACCGTGGCAGCCGGTACCTCTCGGACCACTTTCAGAGGCAGGTCAGGGCCCGGGGGATGGCCCCCAGCTTCGCCTTTCCGGAGCAGCCCCGGGCAGGCGGGGTGGTGGAGAGGTGCTTCCGCACCCCGAAGGAACAGGTCATCTACGGCAGGGCGTTCAAGAACCTGGAGGAGGTAAGGCAGGCGGTATCGGATTTCGTGGAGCTCTACAACCACCAGTGGCTCATCGAGAAGAACGGCTACCTAAGCCCTCAAGACGCCGGGAGAGCCTACTACGAGAGCGAGGCGGCATGAGCGATGATCGTAGGCTTGCTTTAAGCCAAAGTTGTGTCCAGGAAACCGGGTGCGGTACACCATCAAATAACTATATTTTTCTGATATTAAAGGATTTAGCATGAAAATTGCAGAAAACAAGGTTAAACCCAATATCAATCTAAACGAATATATTCTTATATGCGCAGACGACCATCAATACATATAGTCCGTGGGGAACCCAAACATCATCAACGGTAGTTTTGCCTGCTTCCTTGAACGAATTCTTAATAAATTCTTGAATTTCTCTCTTCCCGAAGACTACCGGTATTGGCTTACCTTCAAATTCAAAAGCACCATCTTTAGAAATCGGGGCCAACTCAGGTATTTTGTCCGCGTAAAATATTGGGTTGTCAACCAGTTTTACATGTGCCGATATGCCAAGCTCTCCAATTTCTTTAATGAAGAATAGATTGTAGAATGCAAAGCTCTCAATGGGATCAAATTCCCTTTTTATTCCGAGCTCCTCCTCCAGACCTCTTTTCAAGCATTCGCTAATGCTTGGTCTCTTATATGTTGAATCATAATCGCTGATACTCAAGCCTTCATTCATCGAGATGTGATATCTAACGAATGGCGAGTTTACAACTCTGGCTGATCGCTTTGTTATTAGAATAAAGCGATCGGGCGTTTCAACAACTGCGTTGACTCCAAGCGATGGCAATAGGAATTTAACCAATGGGTGCGCTTGAATGTCATCCTGCGATTGAATTTCTATTTTACCACTTTCGAATAGATCCCTATAAATCAAATGTAACACTTGTTTCGTAAAGAAGTCGCTCTCATAAACTTCAAGATTTAGGGTATTCAGTTCTCCGAGGCCGGTGCGGCTATAGTTAAAAGATAATATTCCAAAGCTTTTTGCGTTAAACTTATAGCCCATTCTGCCATTCAATAATAATTTAGCAACAAATTTTCTGAAAGGTTCTATTCTATCCCGTATTTCATCAGGAAGATCAGAGAAATTATCGCTTCCGTTAAAGCTTAGATCTGTGTCAACGTAGCAATTAAAAGATCGATGCTCAATGAGCTCCTTCGGTGGCAAAATGAAAAACTTCTTGTTTGGGTTTTCAATAGTGATTCTCTCTATAGCATATCCTTCGGGGGCGTTGTCGATATTCATGATGTGTTGAGAAGACCTTAGTAGCCAAAAGTTGAAAGATGAATAATCCGTTTCTATTCTCTTGTGCGCTTTTTCATATAATCTTTTGGATTTATACCTAGCAATAAAAGCATTGATTGGTTCACTGAAGATATATGAGAGTATAAGGTATAACAATGTGGTAATAAACCAAACGATAATCCCAGAAACTATTGCGCTTGACATCAGACGGCTCCAAGCAAAACTTTGTTCAATTAACCCTAATAAGACTTGCTGCTAGAAATTTCTCTTATCATTTATTGTATATTATACCTTTAGTGCCCGGGTTCAGAAACATGGTCGAATTGACTCATAATTTTTCTACACGAAACGGATTCGTTGCCTCAAAATAAAAATCTACTCGAAGCGAGGTACCGAAAATCCCCTCGGAGAGCACCTATACCGAGGGGGTGAGGAAGTTGAGGT
>JACIXC010000034.1 GCA_014360655.1 Actinomycetota bacterium
CGGGAGCTCCTCAAGGACCTCTCCTTCCTCAACCAGTGCCTGAACCTGGACTCCGTCAACGACTACATCCGGGAGAGGAAGCGGGAGATCCGGCGCCTGGAGCGCGCCGCTTCGCAGTGAGGCCCTTCGCGTGAGGCCTTTCGCGCTATCTAGGTCAATAACCATAATATGGTAATATATGGCAAAATACAACGGTCGCCCGGCAAAGAACGGGCACGCTCATATTAGCTTCTAACGCGGCGTGCCCGCGCATACCCGCTTCTCGCTCACGGAAGCGCGGAGTCCGGAAGACCCCGTGCAAGCCGTGCCCTGATCTCCGCGAACAGCTTTCCTTGATATAACCGCTGCCGGCGCCGTGCTCCCGGAAACGAGCGCAAGGCGGACCTCGCCCTGCGACCCTTTGCAGTCCCGCCTGGCTCGGCGAACGTCCCTTACCGGGAGGCGCCGCTGGCCATCGTAGTCGGGGCCGCGATGTAACCTCCACGCCGGTGCCCGCACCTCCACGCGGGACGACACCGCTTGTTTCCTTGCATCCTGGCATACCCCGGCCGCCATCACGGCCCAAAACAGCGACGACAAAGGGATCCCGCCGGCAAAAGCGACGCTCACCGGGGGCGAGAACGCTGCAGGCAAAAACATGGACTCATCCGTTCATCGATATCGGGCACAGGAACATTCGCGTATATGAACGCCCACAAAAAACCTCCACACGTGTCGACAGAAAGGAAAATCCCTCCTAAAGAGGCAGATCCACGTATTTGATTGATTTGCTTGACGGCGTGTTTGTTTTCCGTTATGTTTATTTTGAGTTTACTTGAGGGTGATGTGACGCGGCAATTCCGGAACAGTCCCGTAATAAGGTTCCGAAAACCCGGGATAGGCTGCAGAATCGGACAAGTGTTCACAGTATCGTCTATTTACTGTACACGGCATGCTTCGCAGCAAGGATAAGGTAGCCTCATAGCATCTTCGCGGCACACCCTTCATCACGCTTGGTAAGGTTTCGGTGTTTTTGCGAGGAAGGGGGTAAAAGGTCATGGCGAGCGTCGAGACGAAAACCATCGAGGAGATCGAGAAGAGCGGACAGTGGTGGTGGTGGGCGGAGCAGAAGCGCTCCAAGCGCCTCGACTACCTGCGCAAGGCGGTGTGGATCAAGGGCGCCAAGGGCTCGGGGTACAACCCCGGCGTGAAGGTGGACCTGGAGAGGGCCACCCTCTTCACCGAGGGCTTCATGGAGAACGAGTACGATCCCTTGCCCTTGAGATACGCGCGTGGCTTGGCCAAGGTCTTCGACAACATCACCATCTTCATCCAGGACCACGCGCAGATCGTGGGTTACCTGGGTTCACGCCCCCACACCATCATCTGGCACCCGGAGATCCTTTTCCTCATAAACGAAGACCTTTATAACGACCGCACCGTCATCCCGGAGCCGGAGGAGGAGAGCCTGCGCATCATAGAGGAACTGTGCGATCTCTGGAATCCGCAGTGCGCGGCCAGCAAGGGAATGAGCATCGTGCCCGCAGAGGAGGTCATGAAGCTGGTCACCGGCATGGTTGGCTGGGGAGTCCCCGTGGCCAGGATCGGGTACGCCACCAAGCAGTGGGACTACATGTTCCGGCTTGGCCTGGAGGGCATCATCGCGGAGATAGACGAGAAGATACAGGATGCGGAGGACAAGGTCATCAATAAGGTCCAGGAACCCGAGGACCTCCACCTGCTGGTGAAGCTCGACCAGTGGAAGGCCATGAAGATGGTCCTCGAGGCGGTGGTGCGCTGGGCGAGGCGCTACAGCCGCCTGGCCAGGATCATCGCCGAGAACTTCGAGAAGGACCCCAAGCGCAGGGAGGAGCTGCTGCGCATCGCCGAGGTGTGCGAGAAGGT
>JACIXC010000035.1 GCA_014360655.1 Actinomycetota bacterium
TAGACTCATCTTCTACAGTTGACCCCCGATTTCGACCCATTTCGCGTGTAAAAGTCCAGGTAGATGAATTCTAGCTTGTGAAACGCGCTGAAATGTAGTGCCACGAATAGGGGGTGTAATTAGGCAGATAAGTCTTGTAATAGGCATAATAGCATGGTAAGTTAGTAATGGTATGTTTATCCGGGAGAAGACCGTCCAGAGCCGTACCTACCTGCAGGTGGTGGAGAACTACCGCGAGGGGGCCAAAGTACGCCAGAGGGTGATCGCCACCCTGGGGAGGAAGGAAGAACTGCAGGCCTCCGGCCAGATTGAAGGGGTGTTGAGGTCCCTCTCGCGCTTCTCGGACAAGGTCCGGATCACCGAGGAATTCCGGGAGGGAAAGCTCGAAGCGAAGCGGGTGCAGAAGATCGGCCCCGACCTCATCATGGGAAGGCTCTGGTCGGAGCTGGGTTGCGATGTCGCCATAGGGAAGCTGCTTTCGGGACGCAAGTATTCGTTCTCCGTGGAGCGGGCAGTATATGCGGCCACGCTTTCCCGCCTCTTCTTCCCCGGATCGGACCGCACCTCCGACTGGCAGGCCCGAGACTTCCGCATCACAGGAGCGGTGGGCCTCTCCCTGCACCACCTCTACCGCGCCATGGCCTGGCTGGGGGAAGAAAGGGAGAGGCTCGAGGAGGAGCTGTTTTTCAGAAATCGCGACCTCTTCAGCTCCCTATCCGTGGTCTTCTTCGACACCACCTCCCTCTACTTCGAGGGAAGGGGCGGAGAGACCATGGGGCGGAGGGGGTATTCAAAGGACCGCAGGCCGGATGAGAACCAGATGGTGGTGGGGGTGGTCATGGACGGGGAAGGAAGGCCGATAGCCTGCCCTATGTGGCCCGGCAACACCACCGACGCAGCCACCATCGCACCGGTGGCCACTCGCTTGCGAGAGCGCTTCGGGGTATCCGATATCTGTATCGTTGCCGACCGCGGCATGGTGGGGGATAGGAACGCAGAAAAGCTCACCGCCCTCGGCTTCCCCTACATCCTGGGGGTGAAGATGCGCCTGGAGAAGAAAGCCATGGCCGAGGTGCTCTCCCGGGCCGGTCGCTTCCGCACCGTATCCGAGAACCTCAAGGTGAAAGAGGTAAGGCACGGGGGGAAGAGATACATCGTGTGCGTGAATCCCGAAGAAGCGGAGCATGACCGCAGGTCCAGGGAGGCCATCGTGGAAGACCTCCAGGCCAAGCTGAAGAGAGGCGCCGCGTCCCTCATCGGCAACTCGGGCTACCGGCGCTACCTCAAGCTGGGGCAGAAGCCGGAGATAGACTGGGAGAGGGTGAAGACGGAAGAGCGCTACGACGGAAGGTGGGTGCTCACAACCACCTCTGACCTCTCAGCGGAGGAGGTGGCACTGCGCTACAAAGAGCTGTGGCGGGTGGAGAGGATCTTCCGCGAGGCCAAGGATACCCTCGAGACCCGGCCCATCTACCACAAGTACGACGCCACCATCTCTGGACACGTCTTCTGCTCCTTCCTGGCCCTTCTGCTCATGCACGAACTCAAGATGAGGTTGGACTTCCCCTGCGAGTGGAAGCAGCTCAAGCAGGACCTGGAGGCCGTCTACGAGATCGAGGTAGCCGATGACGGGAAGAGATGGCTCTTGAGAAGCCCCCTCGAGGGAGTAGCCAGCAAGGTTTTCAAGGCCGTAGGGGTGGCC